>JABFVP010000535.1 GCA_013362725.1 Cupriavidus sp. | reverse complement strand
CCCCCCCCGGCACTGGCATACCGACGCCTGGCACTTCGTCGACACACCGGCCCTCTCCCCGACCCTCTCCCGCAAGCGGGAGAGGGAGTACACAATCGGTAGCGGATGCTCCGTGCCAGCGCAGCATCTACTCCGCCTTCGCCCCAGATTCCTTCACCACCCGCGCCCACTTGGCGATTTCCTGGCGCTGGTACGCGGCCAGTTTTTCCGGCGTGCCCAGCACCGGGTCCAGTCCCAGCGTCTTCAGCTTCGCCTGCACCTCGGGCAGCGTGAAGATGCGGTTGAGCTCGGCGTTCAGTTTGGCCACCACCTCTTTCGGCGTGTTCGCCGGCGCAAACACCGCGAACCAGGAATCCGCCTCGAAGCCCGGCAGGCCCTGCTCGGCCAGCGTCGGGATATCCGGCGCCGAGGCCGAGCGCTTCGCGCTGGTGATGCCCAGGGCGCGCAGCTTGCCTTCGCGCACCACCGGCAGCGCCGACGGCAGGTTGTCGAACATCATCGTGATATGGCCGCCGAGCAGGTCAGGGATGGCCATGGCGCGGCCCTTGTAGGGGACATGCGTGATCTTGACGCCCGCCATCGTGTTGAACATTTCGCCGGCCACATGCGGCGAGGTGCCGATGCCGGGCGTGCCGAAGGTCAGGCCGCCCGGCCGGGCCTTGGCCAGCGCGATCAGTTCCCCCACGTTCTTGGCCGGCACGCCGGGATTGACCACCAGCACGTTGGGCGTCGAGGCGATCAGGATCACCGGCGTGAAGTCCTTGACCATGTCGTACGGCATCTTGCTGTACAGCGCGCCGTTGATCGAATGCGTGCCGACGGTCCCCAGCGCCAGCGTATGGCCGTCGGCCGGCGCGTGGGCCACCGCCTCGGCGCCGATATTGCCGCCGGCGCCGGGCTTGTTGTCGACCACCACCGGCTGGCCCCACGCGGGCGAGATCTTCTCCGAGACGATGCGCGCCAGCGTGTCGGGCGCGCCTCCGGTAGGGAAGCCGACCACGATGCGGATGGGCTTGGCGGGATAGCCCTGTGCCAGCGCCGCAGCGGGGCCGGTCAGGAAAGATGCGGCAAGCACTGCCGCCGCGGCAACGGTACCGAAACGCATGGAATGCTCCTCCGGTTGCGCGCGGCTGCGTGGCCGCGCGCATAGTGAAGGCGGCGGCAATGCCGCCGCCGGAACCTGCCAGGCTGCCCGCCGCTTCAGACCGCGATGCCGCCGAACTCCTGCATCACCTTGTCGTGCAGGCGGCGCATGCCGCGCAGCCAGCGGTCATAGTCCTGGCCCTTGCGGCGATAGTACTCAAGCACTTCGGGGTGCGGCAAGATCAGGAAGCGCTCGTCGGCCACGCCCTCCAGCGTCACCGCGGCGACATGCTCGGCGGTGACCGAGCCTTCCTGCAGGAAGCCCTTGCGCTCGCCGTTCTCGCCGAACAGCATATTGGTCTGCACGCCCTGCGGGCAGATGCAGCTGACCTTGATGCCGCGCTCGCCGTAGGTGATCGACAGCCACTCGGCAAAGCCGATCGCGGCATGCTTGGTCACCGCGTAAGGCGCCGAGCCGATCTGCGACAGCAGGCCCGCCGCCGACACCGTGTTGACGAAGTAGCCGTCGCCGCGCTCCAGCATCTGCGGCAGCACCGCCTTTGCCGCATGGATGTGCGCCATCACGTTGATGTCCCAGATGCGCTGCCACTCGCCGGCGCTGGCGTCCAGGCCCTTGCGCAGGATGATGCCGGCGTTGGAGCAGAAGATGTCGACCTGCCCGAAGCGCTGCGTGGCCAGGTCGGCCAGCCCCTGCACCGCGGCCGCGTCGGCCACGTCGACCGGCTGGGCAAACACCTGGCAAGCGGGCGCGGCGGCCTGGACCTCGGCCGCCACCGTGGCGGCGCCGGCCGCGTTCAGGTCAGCCACGGCCACGCCGCGCGCGCCGGCCTGCGCAAAGGCCAGTGCCAGCGCGCGGCCGATGCCGGTGGCCGCGCCGGTCACGACGACGGTCTTGTTGCGTACTTCCATGGGTGGTCTCCTCGTTGAATTCGAATGCCGGCATCTGCGGCCGGGGGCATCAGGCCCGCTTCGCCGCGCCGGGCTCGGCTCTGGGTTCGGCCGCGGATTCCGGCTGCGCCGAGGCAAAGCGCGCGGTCGCGCGCGCGCCCCCAGGCTGCCACAGCCGTGCTTGCAGAGTCTGCGCCAGCTCGCGCACGCGCGGGCCCAGGTTGGCTTCCAGGATTTCCGGCGACAGCCGCGCCGCGGCGCCGCCGATGTTCAGCGCCAGCACCTCGCTGCTGCCCGCCAGCCGCAGCGGCGCCGCCGCGCCGCTGACGGTGCGGTCCCATTC
>JABFVP010000673.1 GCA_013362725.1 Cupriavidus sp. | reverse complement strand
CCAGCTGGCGGCTGCTGGCCGCCGAGCACGGCCTGGTCGCCGGCGAATACGTCTGCCTGCACGCGGGCGCGCGCATGCTGTCGCGGCGCTGGCCGGTAGAGCGCTTTGCCGAGGCCGGGCGCGCGCTGCGGCGCCACTGGAAGGTGGTGCTGACCGGCAGCCGCGACGAGGCCGCGCTGGTGGCACAGCTGGCGCGGCGCCTGGGCAAGCCGGTGGTCAACCTGTGCGGGCAGACCGCGCTGGGCACGCTGGCCGCGCTGATCCGCGACGCGCGCCTGCTGCTGTGCAATGACACCGGGGCCTCGCATATCGCCGCGGCGGTGGGCACGCCCAGCGTGGTGGTGTCCTGCGGCAGCGACAGCGCGCGCTGGGCGCCGCTCGATACCACGCTGCACCGCGTGCTGGCCGACCAGCCGCCATGCCGCCCGTGCATGCACCAGCGCTGCCCGCTCGCCGGGCATCCGTGCGCGTCGAATATCAGCGTGGCCAGCGTGGTGGAAGCCGCGCTGGCGCTGGCGGCCCGGGAGCGCGGCCATGGCTAGGCGGCTGCGCATCCTGACCTGGCACGTGCACGGGAACTACCTGTATTACCTGTCGCAGATCCCGCACGAGCTGTACCTGGTCACGCGCGCTGACGGCACGCCCGGCTATGCCGGCACCGGCGGCGCGCTGCCGTGGGGTGGCAACGTGCATGAGGTGCCTTACGACGCGGTCCCGGCCGGCCGCTTCGACTGCGTGCTGTACCAGCACCGCCACCACTACGAGCATGACCGCGCAGACTTGCTCAGCGCCGCGCAGCGCGCGCTGCCGGCGATCTACCTGGAACACGATCCGCCGCAGGAACACCCGACCTACACGCTGCATCCGGTGCAAGATCGGTCGATGCTGCTGGTGCATGTGACGCCGTTCAACGCGCTGATGTGGGACAGCGGCGTCACGCCGTGCCGCGTGATCGAGCACGGCGTGCTGGTCGACGAGGCGGTGCGCTACAGCGGCGAGCTGGCGCGCGGCATCAGCGTGGTCAACCACCTGTCGCGGCGCGGGCGCCGGCTCGGCGCCGACCTGTTTGCGCGCGTGCGCGAGCAGGTGCCGCTGGACCTGGTCGGGATGGCGGCGCAGGAAGCGGGCGGACTGGGCGAGATACCCAACCCGCAACTGGCGGCGTTTGTCGCGCGCTACCGCTTCTTCTTCAACCCGATCCGCTACACCAGCCTGGGGCTGGCGGTGGTGGAGGCGATGATGCTGGGGGTGCCGGTGGTCGGCCTGGCCACCACCGAACTTGCCACGGTGATCCAGAGCGGCAGCAACGGCTATGTCGATACCCGCGTCGAGGTGCTGATCAGCGTGATGCGCGAACTGCTGGACGATCCGGAACTGGCGCGCGCGTGGGGCGAGCGCGGCTGCCGCCTGGCGCGCGAGCGCTTCGGCATCGGCCGCTTCGTGGCGGAGTGGGACGAGACGCTGCGCGCGCTCTGTGCGTGACAGCGGCAAGCACCGCTAGTCCGGCCCGCCATTGCCGTGCATCCGCGCGCGGCTGCCCGACGATGCCGTGCAGCACACCAGGTAGTACGCGCGCTTGAGCTGCAGCGCCGCTTCCAGCCGGCGTCCCGCGGCCGCTTCGGCAAACGCCGCCTGCAGGCAGCGTTCGATGCTGTCGGCGGTGCCGTCCAGCTCGAACAGTCCCGGCGCGCGCTGCTCCCATAGCCGCATCAGCACGGCGCGGCGCTGCGCCAGCGTATGCGGTGGCCAGCCATGGTCGCGGCTGAGCAATTCCAGCCGCGTCGCGAGCAGCGTTTCGAGCAGCAGGGTAGGCCTGGCGAAGCGCGCGCGCAGGGGTGCGGCCTCGGGCAGCCTGCTGGCGTCGACCAGTGCCGCAGGCAGGTCGGTGGCGTTGGGCGGGCGGTCGGTCATGGCAGCCAGCCAGGCGTGGCCGGGCGCGACACTGCCGTGCCGCGCGTCGCTGCGGCGGGTTTCATTCTGTCGCCGTTTCGGTGGCGGATTCTTCGGCGTCGGCCAGGGCGATGACCGCGGCGCGCTGCGCCAGCGGCTCGGCGGCGCGGATGCGCAGCACGGTCTGGCGCGACGTGCTGAAGCGCCGCGCGGTCTCGCTGACCGAATAGCCTGCCGACAGCGCGCTCAGGATGGCGTGGCGCTGCTCGGGCGTGTGCTTGGGCGGACGGCCCACCTGGCGCCCCATAGCCTTGGCCGCGGCCAGGCTTTCGCGCACGCGCACGCTGCGGGTGGCGCCTTCGAGCGCGGCCACGGCGCGCAATACCTCGACCGCCTCGGGCGGCGTTGCGCTGGCGAGGTCATCGCGCGACAGCTGCACGCAGTACAGC
>JABFVP010000234.1 GCA_013362725.1 Cupriavidus sp. | reverse complement strand
GAGCTGCAGCATGTCCCGATCCTCGATCGGTACGGTGGTCGCCTTGGTCCGCTTCAGGGCGCCGCCGTGCGGCTGCCCTTCGAGCTTGACCTTGACCGCGCTGCCCTTCGCATTTGCTGATTTCTTGGCCGCAGCCTTCGGCTTCCGACCCGCGCCAGGACGCGCGCCGCCCGCGTTTTTACGCGGTCCGCCGCTTCGACCCTTTACACCGGCCATTTGCTGATTTCCGAGAGCATCTGTAGGGGGAAAAAATCTCTGCATGGGAGGACAGGCGGTTTACGCCGGGGAGCGCGGTGGACTTTTGATCCCCCCCTCCCCTCGCCTCGATCGCTGCCCGAGGTCCGACCGCGTCTTCGCGTCGTGGCATCCGTCAGCGCCGATGCACAGCACCTGGCAGTTCGCGTCCGTGTCCGCGCCGCCATTGGCCAGTGCCACCACATGGTCGAGCTCGAACCCATGGGGGTACGCCACCAGACGGCCACACTGGGCGCAGTGCGGGTCCTTCGACCAGATGCGCAGCCTGCGGTTCTGCAGCGTGCGACCGGTGATGCGGCGATCGCTGGAGGTGGGCACGCTCTGCACCCTGCTGCCCAGCATCGCCACCTTGGGGCGCAGCGTGGTGAGCCTCACCGGATTGCTCCCGTCTTGGCCTTACCGCGCACGCAGTCGCGTTCGCCCTGCCATTCCTTCCGGTCGGCAGTGATCAGGCCCAGGTGATCCGAGGCCCACGCCCACATCCGCTTTGCCCACTCGTCGGTGAGCGGGTCCGGCGGCATCGGAGGGTTCGTCACCTGCCCAGCCGGCACGGCCAGGCAGTCAGTCACCAGCGGCGGCGTTGGCTTGATCGACGGCGGCATCGAGGGGCGGCAGGCCGACAGGACGACGGCAGTCACCAGCAACAGGGATGCGGTCGATCGCTTCAGCACGTGCACGGGTCTGCTCCTGCGTCTTGGCCACCGCCTTGCGGGCGTTGGCCTTGGTGTTCGTGGTGACCTGGTCGAGCCTCTGGTCCCGCTTCGTCTCGTCCCGGCGCACCTCGGCGTTCGCCTTGCCGGTCTCCGTTGCCTGCTCGCTGTCGCAGCGCGCACCGGCGCTGGCCAGCTGCCACCCGAGGAACAGCGCGATCGCCAGCAGCAGCACGTTGCCGAGGATCGAGATCTGGAACAGGGACAGCTTCATCAGCGCCTCCGCGGCCATGGTGGGGAAGCGGACTGGCATGCCTGCAGCTCTTGGCGCGCTTCGATCGCCGCTGTCGCGTACAGGTCGCGCAGGCCGGACGCCGCGCCGACGCGCCAGTCCACCGTCAGGTAGCAGGCAATGACGCCGGCGAGCACGCCCAGCAGGAAGCTCTTACCGCGGCGCATCGGGCTCGGCCTTGGTGACGAACGTGTCGCCGACGTTCCCGGCCATGTAGAGCCCGAGCAGCCACTTCGTGTACTCGAGCAGCTGGTCGCTGGTGATCTGGCCGAACGCGAACGCGGTGGCGGCCATGAAGATCAGCACGCAGGTGAGGATGAACTTGCGGCTCGCGTACCGTGCGCCCATCACTCGGCTCCCATGCACATGCGGTATTCCGCCTGCCGGCGATTGGCCAGCCCGCGGACAAATTTCATTTCCGGCTTGCCGCTCGGGAGTAGCCGGCCGGTCTTCACGTAGCTCCACACCGGATTGCCCGAGTCCGACCGGTAGAGGCGCTGGCATCCCAGCTGCCACTCGCCGGCGTTCCACGCGCGCATCGCGGCGCTGCCACACGTTGCCGGCGCGCCGAAGTTCCAAGCATGCGAAGTAGCAGCGTCGAACACCGCCTGCGAAGGGTTGCGGGTGAAACAGCGCAGCAGGTTCGTCTGGACCGCGACGATCGCGCGCCGCTCCTCCGCTTCGCACTTCTCGGCCGACCAGGTCTCACCGACGATGATCGGCGTGCGGGTCACGTGCCTGGTGAGCCCGCGGCACACCGTCGGCAGGCCCTGCGCCAGCTTGTCGGCGTAGACGGTCAGCTGTGTTCCATCCTCCCAGCGGCCGAGGAACGCGTAGACCACCGCCGAGCACAGCACCAGGCCCGCACCGATACCGGTACCGACCTTGGCGCCGTTGCCGCTCATCCCGCGCGCGCCTCGCGCAGCTTGCGGATGAATCGCCACACCTTCTCGCCGATCAGGATCAGCGAGTACACCGCGGCCAGGAACGCCGCGATGGTCGGCCAGTTGAAGCCGGCCAGGTACGAAGCAACGAAGCCGACAGCGGCCGTTCCGTTCGCAGTGTCGATCGCGCTTCCCCGCACTGGCCTTCCCCTTGGTGGATAGATGAATCCGGCCAGCGCCGCGCACGCTGACTCCCCCGA
>JABFVP010000319.1 GCA_013362725.1 Cupriavidus sp. | reverse complement strand
TTCCTGATTGCCGCCCGCATCGCCGAAGTGGTGTGCGGCGGCGACGTCGACGCCGGCGCGCTGGTCAGCGAGGACTGGCTGCTGGCGCTGGAGCGCAAGGCCTTCGTCGACCTGCTGGGTACCGGCAAGACGCAGGAGCGCATCATGGGCATGCTGCAGACCGGCAAGCCGGTGCGCAACTAACAGGGCAAGCGAGGAACCGAGATCATGAAACAACTGCAAGACGCATACATCGTTGCGGCCACCCGCTCGCCGATCGGCAAGGCCCCCAAGGGCGCGTTCAAGCACACGCGTCCCGACGACCTGCTGGCCACCATCCTGAAGGCCGCGGTGGCACAGGTGCCCGACCTGGATCCGAAGCTGATCGAAGACGCCATCGTCGGCTGCGCCATCCCCGAGGCCCAGCAGGGCCTGAACGTGGCCCGCATCGGCGCGCTGCTGTCGGGGCTGCCCAACACCGTCGGCGGCATCACCGTCAACCGCTTCTGTGCCTCCGGCCTGAGCGCGGTGGCGATGGCCGCCGACCGCATCCGCGTGGGCGAGTCCGACGTGATGATCGCCGCCGGCGTCGAGTCGATGAGCATGGTGCCGATGATGGGCAACACGCCGTCGATGTCGCCGGAAATCTTCACCCGCGACGAGAACGTCGGCATTGCCTACGGCATGGGCCTGACCGCCGAGAAGGTGGCGCAGCAGTGGCAGGTCAGCCGCGAGGACCAGGACGCGTTCTCGCTGGCGTCGCACCAGAAGGCCATCGCCGCGCAGCAGGCCGGCGAGTTCCGCGACGAGATCACGCCGGTCGAGACCATCGAGCGCTTGCCCGACCTCGCCAGCGGCCAGGTCAGTGTGAAGACCCGCACCATCGCGCTGGATGAAGGCCCGCGCCCGGATACCTCGCTCGAGGGCCTGGGCAAGCTGCGCCCGGTGTTTGCCAGCAAGGGCAGCGTCACCGCCGGCAACAGCTCGCAGACCTCCGACGGCGCCGGCGCGCTGATCCTGGTCTCGGAGAAGATCCTGAAGCAATTCAACCTGGTGCCGCTGGCGCGCTTCGTCTCGTTCGCGGTGCGCGGCGTGCCGCCCGAGATCATGGGCATCGGCCCCAAGGAAGCGATCCCCGCCGCGCTGAAGGCGGCCGGCCTGACCCAGGACCAGATCGACTGGATCGAGCTGAACGAAGCCTTCGCCGCACAGTCGCTGGCGGTGATGCGCGACCTGGACCTCGACCCCGCCCGGGTCAACCGCATGGGCGGCGCGATCGCGCTGGGCCACCCGCTCGGCGCCACCGGTGCGATCCGCTCGGCCACGGTGGTGCACGCGTTGCGCCGCCACAATCTGAAGTACGGCATGGTCACCATGTGCGTTGGCACGGGCATGGGCGCCGCAGGCATCTTCGAGCGCGTCTGATCGCCACGGCCACCAGAGAGGAGGACACCATGAGCATCCGTACCGGCATCGAGCAGGGCATCCTGACGCTCGAATTCGACCGCATCGACAAGAAGAACGCCATCACCGCGGCGATGTACCAGGCGCTGGCCGACGCGCTGCGCGCGGCCGAAACCGATCGCAATGTGCGCGTGATCCTGCTGCGCGGCAAGCCCGAGATCTTTACGGCCGGCAATGACCTGGAAGATTTCATGCAGCGGCCGCCGACTGCAGGCGAGGGCGCGGAACAGGCGCCGGTGTTCCAGTTCCTGTACCAGATCAGCCATGCCAGCAAGCCTGTCGTCGCGGCAGTCAGTGGCGCGGCGGTCGGCGTGGGCACCACCATGCTGCTGCATTGCGACCTGGTTTATGCGTCGGACACGGCCAAGCTGTCGCTGCCGTTCGTGCAGCTGGGTCTGTGCCCCGAGGCGGCATCGAGCCTGCTGCTGCCGCGCCTGGTCGGCTACCAGCGCGCGGCCGAGAAGCTGCTGCTCGGCGAGGCCTTCAGCGAGCAGGTGGCGCTGGAGATCGGGCTGGTGACGCGGGCGCTGCCGGTGGCCGAGCTGCATGACTTCGCGCTGGCGCAAGCACGCAAGCTGGCGACCCTGCCGGCGTCTTCGCTGCGCGAGACCAAGCGCCTGATGAAGGCCGGTGCGCTGGCGGAAGTGGAAAAGCAGATGGCCGACGAGGGCGCCGTGTTCCGGCGCATGCTGGCGGCGCCGGAAGCGAAGGAGGCGTTCAGCGCGTTCTTTGAGAAGCGGAAGCCGGATTTTATGAAGTTCGAGTGAGGGACCAGGAGCCTTTCGTCTACCGCTTGTTTTCTCCCCTCTCCCATTTATGGGAGAGGGGCGGTGGAGAGGGCGGGAGTCTCCACCAAGTGTGATGCCATCGCGCTTGCCAGCGCCTGCCCTCTCCCCCAGCCCCTCTCCC
>JABFVP010000086.1 GCA_013362725.1 Cupriavidus sp. | reverse complement strand
AGCGACGCACTCCGTGCCAGAGCAGCAGACCTGAGATAGTGAGTGCGCGCAGCGCAGCCGAAGGCGTCCCACCAATAACGCCGTTAGCAGGCGGCCACCGACCTAAAGTCGGGTTCGTCCATCCGACCCCGAACGCCAGGCACCTCCAGGTAGCGTCAGCAGGGTCGAACCACCAACCGCCTCACCGCAACTCACCACCGTTCGAACCACTAACGCCGCCTTAGCCAGCCGCTTAGGCGACGCGTTCTTTGGTTACTTTCTGTCGCTCGGACAGAAAGTGACTCGCCGGCTACGCCGGCGAAACAGCCACGCCCGTCAAGCACGACACCACCCCAAACACCCGCTTTCCAGGCCCCCATGCCTCCATAAGCTATATTTACGCCGTCCCCGTCACACCCAACCCCCCAGGGGACAAACGGAGACCCCAACCATGAGTTCCGGCCAGTTAATCGAGAAAATCGCCGCCGTCTTCGCGCTGATCGTGCTGATCGGCGGCTCGCTGCTGGTGCTGGCGCCGTTCACCACGGCGCTGCTGTGGGGCGCGATCCTGGCGTTCAGCTCGTGGCACCCCTACACCGTGCTGTCGCGCTGGCTCGGCAACCGGCGCGGGCTGGCCGCGCTGATCTGCGTGCTGCTGGCGACGGTGATCGTGCTGGGCCCGTTCGTCTATGCCGGCGCCAGCTTCTCCGCGCACCTGGATGACCTCGCCGCGCTGGTCGACCGCTATATGGAGCACGGATTGCCGCAGCTGCCGCTGTGGCTGAGCAGCCTGCCCTATGTCGGCAGCTACCTGCAAAACTCCTGGGACAGCCTGATCAATGCCGATTCCGAGATGGTCGCCAACCTGCGCAAGCTGATCGCGCCGGTGGGGCACGTGCTGCTGGGCGCGGGCCTGTCGATCGGAGCCGGCCTGGGGCAGCTGGCGCTGTCGATCATCCTGGCGTTCTTCTTCTACACCGGCGGCGAGTTCGCCATTGCCTGGCTGCGCGCCGGCATGCGCCGCATCGCCGGCGAGCGCGCCGACCACTTGCTGGAGCTGGCGGGCAGCACTGTCAAGGGCGTGGTCTACGGTGTGCTCGGCACCGCCTTCATCCAGGCCGTGCTGGCCGGCATCGGCCTGTGGATCGCGGGCGTGCCGGGCGCCGCCATCCTTGGCTTCGTGACCTTCTTCCTGTCGGTGGTGCCGGTCGGGCCGCCGCTGGTGTGGCTGCCGGCCGCGCTGTGGCTGTACCACACCGGCGCCACCGGCTGGGCCATCTTCCTGGTGGTGTGGGGCGTGGGCGTGGTCAGCATGGCCGACAACATCGTCAAGCCGCTGCTGATCAGCAAGGGCACCGGCATGCCGCTGATCTGGATCATGCTGGGCGTGCTCGGCGGCGCGCTGGCGTTCGGCTTCCTGGGCGTGTTCATCGGCCCGACGCTGCTGGCGGTGGCGTATGCCCTGCTGCGCGACTGGACCATCGGCTCGCAGGGCGAGTTGCAGCGCGACCTTCAGCAGGGCGCGGCGCTGGCGTCCGCTCCAGCTTCGTCTGCTCCGGCCCCGGCCCCGGCCGTGGTCGACAACCCCGATGTGCCGCCGGCAAGCACCGGCAAGCGATCCGGCTGATGGCGGCACACGACGTACCCCCGGCCCCGCCGGAGACCACGCTGTCCGACACCTCGCCGGCCGCGCTGCACCGGCTGGTGGCGTGCGAATACTGCGACGCCGTCTACGAGCGCACGCCGATCGCACCGGACGAGCGCGCGCTGTGCCTGCGCTGCGGCGGCCAGCTCTACCGCGAGAGCCGGCGCCACTACCAGCGCCTGCTGCCGCTGGTGCTTACCGCGCTGATCCTGTTCCTGATCTCCAACGCCTACCCCATCGTCGAGATGGACCTGAAAGGGGTGCGCACCCAGACCACGCTGCTGGGCGCGGTGCAGGCGCTGTATGCCGACCAGATGGCGCTGGTGGCAGCGCTGGTGTTCGCCACCACCATCCTGTTCCCGCTGGCCGAGCTGCTGATGATGACTTACCTGCTGGTGCCGATGGCGCAGCACCGCATGCCGGCCGGCTTCGACCGTATCGTGCGCGGCATCCGCCAGACCCGGCCGTGGGGCATGATCGAAGTCTTCATGATCGGCGTGCTGGTGACGCTGGTAAAGCTCTCGACCATGGCCCGCGTGCTGCCGGGCATTGCGCTGTGGTCGTTCGCCGCGCTGGTGATCGTGCTGGCGGCGATGCTGTCGTTCGATCCGCGCGACCTGTGGCGCCACCTGGAAACGCCCGATGACAACGCCGCGGCGGCCGACGGGGAGCGCCGATGACACAGCCGCAGCAACCGCAGCGACCGCCCGCCGGCCGTCTCGCCCGTCCGCGCCAGCTTGCGCGCGAAGTGGTGGCGGAACTGACCGACGACGACGAGAACACCCCGCTGCCGCAGGTGCCCACTGCCGGCCGGCTCGGCCTGGTGTCGTGCCACGCGTGCGACCTGGTCAGCCCGCGCACGCTGGAAGGCGCGCCCTGCCCGCGCTGCGGCGCGACCCTGCACCATCGCAAGCCCGACAGCCTGGCGCGCACCTGGGCCTTCCTGCTGGCCGCGTACATCCTCTATATTCCCGCCAACATGCTGCCGGTGATGGTGACGCAGTCCATCCTCGGCACGCAGCAGGACACCATCCTGTCGGGCGTGATCTACCTGTGGCTGTCCGGCTCGCACATGCTGGCGGTGCTGGTGCTGATCGCCAGCATCGTGGTGCCGCTGCTGAAGATGGTAATCCTGACCTTCCTGCTGCTGTCGGTGCATTTCCGCTCGAGCTGGCGGATCCGGCAGCAGACCCGGCTGTACGGCCTGGTGGAGGTGATCGGCCGCTGGTCGATGCTCGATATTTTCGTGGTGGCGCTGCTGGCCTCGCTGGTGCGGGCCGGGGCGCTGGCCACCATCATCCCCGGCGGCGGCGCGCTCGCCTTCGGCGCGGTCGTGGTGCTGACCATGCTGGCCTCGCTCAGCTTCGATCCGCGCCTGCTGTGGGATTCGCTGGAACCTGACAATGCCCGACACTGACAACGAAGTCTCCTCGCCGACGGGGCCCGTGCCACCCTCCTCCCCATCCGCCCTGCCCCGGCCCGAACGCCGGCGCCGCGCGCGCTGGCTGCCCTCGCTGGTGTGGCTGATCCCGATCGTCGCCGCGGTGGTCGGGATCTCGCTGCTGATGCACACGCTGGCCTCGCGCGGGCCCGAGATCACCGTGACCTTCCGCACCGCCGAAGGCCTGATCCCCGGCAAGACCGCGGTGCGCTACAAGGACGTCGACATCGGCCTGGTCAAGTCGGTGCGCCTGGCGCGCGACCGCTCGCATGTGGTGGCGTCGATCGACCTGACCAAGGACGCCGAGAACTTCGCCGTCGCCGACACCCGCTTCTGGGTGGTGCGCCCGCGCTTCGCCGCCAGCGGCGTGTCGGGCCTGGAGACGCTGCTGTCCGGCGCCTATATCGGCGTCGACGCGGGCAAGTCGGAGGACTCCGCGCGCAACTTCAAGGGCCTGGAAGTGCCGCCGGTGGTCACCACCGACGCCTCGGGCAAGCAGTTCGTGCTGCGCGCGTCCGAGCTGGGTTCGCTCGATATCGGCTCGCCGGTCTATTACCGGCGCGTGCTGGTGGGCCAGGTGGTGGCCTACCAGCTAGACCCCAACGGTCGCGACCTCACGCTGCGGGTGTTCGTCAACAAGCCCTATGACAAGCTGGTCACCGCCGACACGCGCTTCTGGCATGCCAGCGGGGTCGACCTGAAGCTTGACGCCGGCGGGCTCAAGCTGTCGACGCAATCGCTGGTGACGGTGCTGCTGGGCGGCGTCGCGTTCCAGGCGCCCGACCACACCACCGCCACCGACGCGGCCGCCGAGAACACTCAGTTCCTGTTGGCGGCGGACCAGGCCGAGGCGATGAAGGAGCCCGAAGAACTGGCGCCGACGCTGGCGGTGCTCAACTTCGACCAGTCCGTGCGCGGGCTGTCGCCGGGCGCACCGGTGGACTTCCGCGGCGTGGTGGTGGGCCAGGTGCGCTCGATCGGCATCGAGTTCCAGCGCGAGAAGCGCGCCTTCCGCATGCCGGTGGTGGTCGAGCTGTACCCGTCGCGCATGGGCTTCCGCGAACGCGACATCCAGGACCGCGAACGCGCGCGCAAGATCATCGAGGGCCTGCTGCAGCGGGGCATGCGCGCGCAGCTGCGCACCGGCAACCTGCTCACCGGCCAGCTGTACGTGGCGCTCGACTTCTTCCCCAAGGCGGCGCCGGTCAAGGTCGATCTCGACGCGCCGATTCCGGAATTCGCCACCACGCCGGGCACCTTCGACCAGCTGCAGGCGCAGGTGGGCGACATCGTCAACCGTATCGACAAGGTGCCGTTCGACCAGATCGGCCGGGACCTGCGCACCACGGTGGCCAGCCTGAACCAGACCCTGGCCACCGCCGACAAGCTCGTGCAGCAGCTCAATGGCGATGTCGCGCCGCAGGTGCTGGCCGCGCTGCAGGACGCGCGCAAGACCCTGACCGCGGCCAACGGCACGCTGGCGTCGGACGCGCCGCTGCAACAGGACACGCGCCGCATGCTGCAGGAGCTGACGCGCACCGCCACGTCGCTGCGCACGCTGACCGACTACCTTGAACGCCACCCCGAAGCGCTGTTGCGCGGCAAGCCGGAGAAAGAATGATGAAGCGCCTTCCGCTCACGCTGGCCTGCGCCAGCTTCGCCGCGGCGATACTGGCAGGCTGCGCCTCGCCCGAGCCGCGCTACTACACGCTGTCGCAAGGCCCGGGCGCCGTGGCGGCGCCCACACCGGCAGCGGCACCGTCGACAGACACGCTGTGGCTGGAAGTTGCGCCGGTGCGCGTGCCGGAGCGCCTCAATCGGCCGCAACTGGTCGTGCGCGATGGCCAAAACAGTAGCGGCAACGATGCCGGCGTGCGCCTGCTGGACTTGTCGCGCTGGTCCTCGCCGCTGCCGGACGAGCTGCGCGATGCGCTGTCGCAGCGCCTGCAGGCCACGCTGGGCGCGGTCGACACCTACCAGCAGGGCTTGTCCGACGTGCAGCCGCTGTACCGCATCACCACCGAAGTGCTGCGCCTGGACGCCGACGTGGGCGAGCGTGCCGGCGCCACCATCAACTGGACCGTGCGCCGGCTGCCCGATGGCAAGGTGGTCAGCGGCAGGACCCAGGCCGAGCTGCCGGCGCCGGGCGAGGTCGATGGCGTGGTCGCGGCATATCGCCAGATCGTCGCGAGTACCGCCAACGATATCGCGGCCGGCGTGCAGGCGCTGCGGCGCTAACCGCCGCCGCGGACGGCCGCGTCGAGGTCGTGCCGGGCCGCGGCCATGGCCGCCAGGCATTCCGCCGCGCCGCCCTGCACCAGCCGGACCGAACACGCCAGCATCAGGTTTTTGCCCAGGCCGAAGTCCTCGACGGTAAAGCCGCGCGCATCCAGCGGCGTGCCGTCGGCATCGGTGGCCACCGCGACGCGCTCGCGCAGCGTGCCGGCATCGGCGCTGTAGGCCCACACGGGCTTGCCCAGCGCCACCGCAAAGCCGACTTCGAATGCCGTGCCGGAATCCGCTTCGCCGGGGCCGCGGAAGTCATCCAGGTTGGCCATCACCGTGTCGGCGCGCCGCAGCAGCGCGAGGTTGGCGTCATAGATCCAGCGTGCGGTGTCGGGGCCGGGCAGGCCTGCGGGCGCGGACTGGTCGAGCGGATACAGGCCGGTGTAGCCATGCGCCGCGCACAGCGCCTTGAGATGCTCGCCCCAGGCGCGCGCATCCTTGCGAAACACGTCGAAGCCAGCGAGGTAGATGGTGGTCATGGCACACGGAAGCAGCGTGGCGCGGCGCCAGGCCGCGAGGCTTGCAGCATAACCCGCCGCCCGAACATCGCACAGCTTGCGCGCCCACGTCCGGCCGGGCGCCGGCGCGGGGCCGGCCCCTGCGCTAACATAGCCGGTCACGCCCTCGACCTCCTCGTCCCCATGCCCGCACCCCAGATCGTCCAGGTCGGCCCGCTCGCGCCGCAGACCAATGCCACCCTGCAACAACAGTACGGCGCCGCGGCGCTGTGGCAGCAGGCCGATGCGCTGGCCTGGGCGCGCAGCGAGGGGCAGCAGGTGCGTGTGGTGGTGACCTCGGCGCGCCACGGCTGCAGTGCCGCGCTGATCGATGCGCTGCCGCGCCTCGAAGCCATCGTCAGCTTCGGCGTCGGCTATGACGCGATCGCGCTGGACGCCGCCCGCGCGCGCGGCATCCAGGTCAGCAACACGCCCGACGTGCTCAACGACTGCGTCGCCGACCTCGCCTTCGGGCTGCTGCTGGACGCGGCGCGCGGCATCGCCCATGGCGACCGCTTCATGCGCGCCGGGCGCTGGCCCCAAGGCGGCTTCCCGCTGACCACGCGTGTCTCCGGCAAGAAGCTGGGCATCCTCGGCCTGGGCCGCATCGGCGAGATCGTTGCGCGGCGCGCGCAGGGCTTCGACATGGAGATCGCCTACCACAACCGCCGCCCGCGCCAAGGCGCGCCGTGGCGCTTCGAGGCGGACCTGAAGGCGCTGGCAACGTGGGCGGATTTCCTGGTGGTGGCCACCGTCGGCGGTCCCTCGACCGCGGGGCTGGTGTCGCGCGAGATCCTCGATGCGCTGGGCCCGCGCGGCATCCTGGTCAACGTCTCGCGCGGCAGCGTGGTCGACGAGGCGGCGCTGGTCGCGGCGCTGGCCGAAGGCCGGCTCGGCGGCGCGGGGCTCGATGTGTTCCAGGACGAGCCCAGCGTGCCGCCGGCGCTGCTGGCGATGGACCAAGTCGTGCTGGCGCCGCACATGGCCAGCGGCACGCACGAGACGCGCGCCGCCATGACCGCGCTGACGCTGCAGAACCTCGACGCGTTCCTCGCCGGCGGCAAGGTGCTGACGCCGGTGCTGTAGCGGCCGGGCGGCCTGCCTATACTGGATGCACCGGTTCCAGCCCAAGCTGCGGGCCGGGGTCAGGAGGCATCATGGCACGCAAGTTTATCGATTGCCGCGAGTATCCGAGCGACACCCACTGCACGGTCGCGCTGAGCGCCGACAGCGAGGACGAACTGCTCGAAGCCGCGGTCCAGCATGCGGTGGCGGTGCACCAGCATCAGGACACGCCTGAGCTGCGCAGCCAGCTGAAATCCATGTTCAAGGAAGGCACGCCGCCGGCCTGAAGCCGGCCGGGCTGGCGCCGGGCAGGCGCCAGCCGTTCCCGCCCCGGGCCTCATTCGCGGCCCCTGATACAGCACTTATACCGGTTGGAATACCGCTGACGCCCGTCATGGCGCATCATTGACGCCGCGCTATATACAGACGTATATTGCGCCTGACAGTCCACCCGCTCCGGCCTTGCCGCGCCTGCCCTTGCATGCCGGCGGCCGCTTCCCGAGGATTCCGATGCCTGCCTTCCGTTCCCGCCGCCGCGGGCTGCTGCTGGCCGCCGCCGCAGCGCTGGCGCTGGCCGCCCCGCCCGCCTTTGCCGCCGACCTGGTGGTGTCCGCCGCAGCGAGCCTGACCAACGCTTTCAAGACGCTGGCCGAGTCCTATGAGCGCGCCCACCCCGGCACGCACGTGGTACTGAACTTTGGAGCCTCGGACGTGCTGATGCAGCAGATCGTCAGGGGCGCGCCGGCCGATGTGTTCGCCTCGGCCGACCAGGAAGCGATGAACAAGGCCGAGGCCGAGAAGGTGATCGCGCCGGCGTCGCGCCGCAACTTCGCCGCCAACCAGGTGGTGCTGATCGTGCCGGCCGACAGCAAGCTGCCGATCGCCTCGCTGCAGGACCTGACGCGCCCGGAAGTCCGGCGCATCGCCTACGGCAACCCGGCCTCGGTGCCGGTGGGCCGCTACACCCGCGGCGCGCTGGAAGCGGCCGGGCTGTGGGACGCGGTCGCCGCCAAGGGGGTGCCGGCGCAGAACGTGCGCCAGAGCCTGGACTACGTGGCGCGCGGCGAGGTCGAGGCCGGCTTCGTCTTTGCCACCGACGCCACCGTGATGCCCGACAAGGTCAGGGTGGCGGTGCGCGTGCCCAGCCGCACGCCGGTGACCTACCCCATCGCCATCACCAATCAGGCGCGCCAGCCGAAGGAAGCGGCGCAGTTCGTCGACTATGTCGCGTCGCCCGATGGTGAGGCCATCCTGTCGCGCTTCGGCTTCCACAAGCCCTGAGGCCACGCCGCACACGCCATGGATGCCGTCTGGGTACCGCTGCTGCTGTCGCTGAAGGTTGCGGGCTGGGCCACCGCGCTGAACGCCGTGCTCGGCGTCGGCGCGGCCTGGGCGCTGGCGCGCTGGCGTTCGCCGCTGCGCGACGTGGTCGACGCGGTGCTGACGCTGCCGCTGGTGCTGCCGCCGACGGTGCTGGGCTATTACCTGCTGGTGCTGGTGGGACGCCGCGGCGTGTTCGGCGAGTGGCTGGCACGCCTCGGCATCGAACTGGTCTTTACCTGGCAGGGCGCGGTGCTGGCCTCGACCATCGTCGCCTTCCCGCTGGTGCTGAAGTCCGCGCGCGCCGCCTTCGAAGGCGTCGACCACCAGCTGGAAAACGCCGCGCGCGTACTGGGCGTGTCCGAAGCCGGCATCTTCTTCCGCGTCACGCTGCCGCTGGCGGCGCGCGGCATCATCGCCGGCGTGCTGCTGGCGTTTGCGCGCGCGCTCGGCGAATTCGGCGCCACGCTGATGATCGCGGGCAACCTGCCTGGGCGCACGCAGACGCTGTCGGTGGCCATCTACGAGGCGGTCCAGGCCGGCGACGACAACACCGCCAACCTGCTGGTGCTGGTGACTTCCATCACCTGCGTGCTGCTGCTGGTGATTGCCGGACGCCTGGTGCCGGCGGCCGCGCGCAATCCCGCTGAACTCTACGAACGCCGGCGCCTGCGCCCGCGCGTCCGCTAACGCAAGGGCACGCATATCGCCATGAGCATGCACGTCAGCATCCGCAAGCAGATGGTCTCGGCCGACCGCCACTTCGGGCTCGATATCGAGTTCGATTCGGCCAGCCGGCGCATTGCGCTGTTCGGCCCTTCGGGCGCGGGCAAGAGCCTGACGCTGCGCGCCATCGCCGGCCTGCTCACCCCGGACAGTGGCCGAATCGTGCTGAACGGCCGCACCCTGTTCGACGCCGACGCCGGCATCGACGTGCGTCCGCAGGAGCGCCGCGTAGCGTATTTGTTCCAGGAGTATGCGCTGTTCCCGCACCTGACCGTGGGCCAGAACATCGCCTTCGGCCTCGCGCGCGGCTGGCGCAACCCGCGCCGCGGCGCGCTGCATCCGCAGGCACAGCGCTGGATCGATGCCTTCGGCCTGGCCGACATCACCGGCAACTATCCGGCGGAGATCTCCGGCGGCCAGAAGCAGCGCGTGGCGCTGGCGCGCGCGCTGGTGGCGCAGCCCGACATCGTGTTGCTGGACGAACCGTTCTCGGCGCTGGACACCGCGCTGAGCGCGCGCAT
>JABFVP010000383.1 GCA_013362725.1 Cupriavidus sp. | reverse complement strand
CTGACCGGCGACGAGGCCCCGCAATACCGCACCGCGTTGCTGGAGCAGATGGCGGTCGGGCGCGCGCTGCTGTCGGGCCTGGGCTATGACGGCGAAGCGCTGCTGTCGCTGGTCGAGGCCGCCGACACCGAAACACTCGATGCCGGGCTGGCGGCGCTGCGCCCGGCGCGCAACGCGCTGCCGCCCGCGCCCTTCGGCCCAGTCGCGGCCAAGCGCGAGCTGCTCGACTTCGCGTTCGACCACCTGGTGCGCCATGCGCCGTCGCCGGCGCAGAGCGTGCCGCTGCCGGCGGGAGCGCCCATCGGCGCCATCGCCGTCGATACCGGCAAGTGCACCTTGTGCCTGGCGTGCGTGGGCGCGTGCCCGTCGCAGGCGCTGCGCGACAATCCCGAGCGCCCGGTGCTCAGCTTTATCGAGCGCAACTGCGTGCAGTGCGGGCTGTGCCAGAAGACCTGCCCGGAAGACGCCGTGACCCTGGTGCCGCGCCTGCTGGCCGGCGACGCGGCCCGGCGCCCGGTCACGCTCAACGAGGCCCAGCCGTTCCATTGCGTGCGCTGCGCCAAGCCGTTCGGCACGGCGCAGATGGTCGAGTCGATGCTGGTGCGCCTGGCCGGCCATCCCGCCTTTGCAGGCGCCGCCGCGGAGCGCCTCAGGATGTGCCCGGACTGCCGCGTGGTGGACATGATGGAACACGACCCCGGCGCCGTCACCGGCGCCACCCTGCGCTGAGACCCGGCCCGGGCCTCCGGGCACAATTCATCACGACATGACAGATTTCCACCCGATCCAGCTCACCGCCGCGCCGCCCGCCGACCCCGCGGACAGCGAAGACACCGCCCGCGCCGACCTGTACGGGCTGCTGGCGACGCTGTTCTACCGTGCCCCGGACGCGGCCTTGCTGCATCACATCGCGGCCAACCGCGCCGTGGGCGAAGACGCGCAGACCGTGCTGGGCAAGGCGTGGAACGCGTTGTGCGACGCAGCATCCGAGACCACCGCGGCCGAAGCCGAGGAGGAGTACCGGCAGCTGTTCGTCGGCGTGGGCCGCCAGGACGTGTTTCTCTACGGCTCTTTCTATATGACGGGCTTTCTGAACGAACGCCCGCTGGTGGCGCTGCGCGAGGACCTGGCCCGCTACGGGCTGGAGCGCCACGAAGGTGTCAGCGAGACCGAGGACCACATCGCCACGCTGTGCGAGGTGATGCGCTTCCTGGTGGCGGGCGACGACCTGTCGGTGTCCAACCTGGGCGAGCAGCAGCGCTTCTATGCGAAGCATTTGCAGCCCTGGATCGAGCCCTTGTGCGAGGCGGTGGCGACGCACCCGCAGGCGCGCTTCTATCGCAGCGTGGCCGGACTGCTGGGCACCTTCGCCGGGATCGAGGCGATGGCGCTCGAGATGACCTGAGCGCGGGACCGATGCGGCGCAAGGCGCAGGTTTCTTAGCTCAAGTTGGAGCAGAAGGTAAGGAAAAACCCGTGCTTGTCATGGTCTTTCCTTCCAGTTGATTCTAGAATATGCATAACAACGCATAACGGCACAACCATCGGGCTTTGACAACCGGAGGAGCCCCACATGAGAGAGAAGCCAACCAGGGTCGCGCGCCGCACGTTTCTCGCGGGCGCCGGAGTTGTAGCCGCCGCCACCGGTGCGGCCGCGCTGAGCGCGCGCGCACCCGCCATGCCGGGCCAGGCTGCAGCCCTGCCGGAACCCACCGATCCTCCGTCGGACAGCAAGGGTTACCGGGTCTCCGACCACATCCGCAAGTATTACCGGACCACGCTGGTGTAACTGCCACGGCGGCGTGGTCTGGCGCGCCGCCTGCAACCGGACGCTACCCAATCGTCCGTTTCTGAGGTGAGACATGATCTTGACCCGCAAACGCGCGGCGCAGGGCGCATCCGCCCGCCTCGCTGATGGCCTCGCCCATCGATCCGACTCCGGGCCCGAATCCGCCGGCGCAAGCTCCGGCCGGCTCTCCCAACGACTCGCGGCCAGCCTGGCCGGCGCCATGCCGACCATGGACCGCCGCAGCTTCCTCAAGCGCTCCGGCATCGGCGTCGGCGCCGGCCTCGCGGCCTCGCAGCTGACGCTGCTGCGCAAGGCCGATGCCGCCGACGACAAGAAGGCCGCCGGCGATGGCAAGACCGGCATCGTGGTCAGGCGTACCGTGTGCGGCCATTGCTCGGTGGGGTGCGCGGTCGACGCGGTGGTGCAGAACGGTGTGTGGATCCGCCAGGAGCCGGTGTTCGATTCGCCGCTGAACATGGGCGCGCACTGTGCCAAGGGCGCGGCGCTGCGCGAGCACGGCCACGGCGAATACCGGCTCAAGTACCCGATGAAGCTGGTCAACGGCAAGTATCAGCGCATCAGCTGGGACCAGGCGCTGGACGAGATCACGGCGCGGATGAAGGACATCCGCCAGAAGACCGGCCCGGACTCGATGTTTTTCGTCGGCTCTTCCAAGCACAGCAACGAGCAGTCCTACCTGATGCGCAAGTGGGTGTCGTTCTTCGGCACCAACAACACCGACCACCAGGCGCGCATCTGCCACTCCACCACCGTGGCGGGCGTGGCCAACACCTGGGGCTACGGTGCGATGACCAACTCGTACAACGATATGCAGAACGCCAAGGCGGCGTTGTATATCGGCTCCAACGCGGCCGAGGCGCATCCGGTGTCGATGCTGCACCTGCTGCATGCCAAGGAGAACGGCTGCAAGGTGATCGTGGTCGATCCGCGCTTCACGCGCACCGCGGCCAAGGCGCACCACTATGTGCGGATCCGCTCGGGCACCGACATCGCTTTCCTGTTCGGTGTGCTGTACCACGTCTTCAAGAACGGCTGGGAAGACCAGAAGTTCATCAATGACCGGGTCTATGGCATGGACAAGGTCAAGGAAGAGGTGATGGCCAAGTGGACCCCCGACAAGGTCGAGGAGGTGACCGGCGTGCCCGAGGCGCAGGTGTACATGGTGGCCGAGACCATGGCCAAGAACCGGCCCAGCACGCTGGTGTGGTGCATGGGCCAGACCCAGCACACCATCGGCAACGCGATCGTGCGGGCCTCGTGCATCGTGCAGCTGGCGCTGGGCAATATCGGCGTGTCGGGCGGCGGCGCCAACATCTTCCGCGGCCACGACAACGTGCAGGGCGCGACCGACGTGGGCCCCAACCCCGATTCGCTGCCGGGCTACTACGGCTTGGCCACCGGTGCGTGGAAACACTACGCGGCGGTCTGGGGCGTGGACTACGAATGGATCAAGAAGCAGTTCGTGTCGCAGGCGATGATGGAGAAGTCCGGCACCACGGTGTCGCGCTGGATCGATATCGTCACCGAGAAGAACGAGCTGATCGACCAGGACAACAACGTGCGCGGCGTGTTCTTCTGGGGCCATGCTCCGAACTCGCAGACGCGCGGCCTGGAAATGAAGAAGGCGCTCGACAAGCTCGACCTGCTGGTGGTGGTGGACCCGTACCCGTCGGCGACCGCGGCCATGGCCAACATGCCGCCGGCCGAGGGCGACAAGGTCAACCCCAACCGCGCGGTGTACCTGTTGCCCGCGGCGACGCAATTCGAGACCTCGGGCTCGTGCACGGCCTCGAACCGCTCGCTGCAATGGCGCGAGAAGGTGATCGAGCCGCTGTTCGAATCGATGCCCGACCAAACCATCATGCAGGCGTTCGCCGACAAGCTCGGCTTCGGCAAGGAGCTGTCGAAGAACTACAAGATGATCGAGGTCAAGCGCGCGGGTCGGACCTGGATGGAGCCCGAGCCGGAATCGATCCTGCGCGAGATCAACGCCAGCAACTGGACCATCGGCTACACCGGCCAGTCGCCCGAACGCCTGAAGTCGCACATGCGCAATATGCAGATGTTCGACGTCAAGACGCTGCGCTGCAAGTCTGGCAAGGACCCGGTCACCGGCTACGACCTGACCGGCGATTACTTCGGGCTGCCGTGGCCCTGCTATGGCACGCCGGAGCTGAAGCACCCGGGCTCGGCCAACCTGTACGACACCAGCAAGCACGTGATGGACGGCGGCGGCAACTTCCGCGCCAATTTCGGCGTGGAGCGCGACGGCGTCAACCTGCTGGCCGAGGATGGCTCGCACTCGCTGGGCGCGGAGATCACCACCGGCTATCCCGAGTTCGACCACGTGCTGCTGAAAAAGCTGGGCTGGTGGGACGACCTGACCGATGCCGAGAAGGCCAAGGCCGAGGGCAAGAACTGGAAGACCGACCTGTCCGGCGGCATCCAGCGCGTGGTGCTGAAGAACCATGGCTGCCATCCGTTCGGCAATGCCAAGGCGCGCGCGGTGGTGTGGAACTTCCCGGACCCGGTCCCGCAGCACCGCGAGCCGCTGTACTCCACGCGTCCTGACATGGTCGCGAAGTACCCGACCCACGACGACAAGATGGCGTTCTGGCGGCTGCCAACGCTGTACAAGTCGGTGCAGCAGCGCAATCTCGAGAACAAGGTGGCCGAGAAATTCCCGATCATCCTGACTTCCGGGCGGCTGGTCGAGTACGAGGGCGGGGGCGAGGAAACCCGCTCCAACCCGTGGCTGGCGGAACTGCAGCAGGAGAACTTCGTCGAGATCAACCCGCGCGCCGCATCCGACCGCGGCATCCGCAACGGCGATTATTGCTGGGTCAAGACGCCGACCGGCGCCAGGCTGAAGGTGCGCGCGCTGGTAACGGAGCGGGTCGGGCCCGATACCGCCTTCATCCCGTTCCACTTCTCGGGCTGGTGGCAGGGCAAGGACCTGAAGGACTACTACCCCGAGGGCGCGATGCCGGTGGTGCGTGGCGAAGCGGTCAACACCGCCACCACCTACGGCTACGACTCGGTGACGATGATGCAGGAAACCAAGACCACCATTTGCCAGATCGAGCGGTTTGCCTAAGCGCAGAGGAACATCATGGCACGCATGAAATTTATCTGTGACGCCGAACGCTGCATCGAGTGCAACAGCTGCGTCACTGCCTGCAAGAACGAGCACGAGGTGCCCTGGGGGGTGAACCGGCGCCGCGTGGTCACGGTCAACGACGGCATGGTCGGCGCCGAGAAATCGATCTCGGTGGCCTGCATGCACTGCTCGGACGCGCCCTGCATGGCGGTCTGCCCGGTCGACTGCTTCTACCGCACCGAGGACGGCGTGGTGCTGCACGACAAGGACGTCTGCATCGGCTGCGGCTACTGCTCCTATGCCTGTCCGTTCGGCGCGCCGCAGTTTCCGTCGACCGGCACTTTCGGCGTGCGCGGCAAGATGGACAAGTGCACCTTCTGCGCCGGCGGTCCGGAGAAAAACGGCTCGGAAGCCGAGTTCGAGAAATACGGCCGCAACCGCCTCGCCGAAGGCAAGCTGCCGCTGTGCGCCGAGATGTGCTCGACCAAGGCGCTGCTGGGCGGCGACGGCGACGTGATTGCCGACATCCTGCGCAACCGCGTGATCAAGCGCGGCACCGGCGGCGACGTGTTCGGCTGGGGCACGGCCTATGGCAATGCCCAGGCCGGCGCTAAGCCCGCGCCACCGGCACCGCAGCCAGCGCCCGCAACAACTGCGCCCGCCGCGCCGACCGCGCCTGCCGCGCCGGCAGCCACGGCTACTGCAGGAGGGAAAGCGTCATGAATCGCATCCGCGTCGTTGCACTGGTGTCGCTGTGCGGCGTGCTGCTGGCCGCGTGCGGCGAGAAGCCGCAGACCATCGGCCCCTCGCACCGCAAGGCCGACGCCCAGGCCTTCCAGGGGGCACCGGACGATCCGTTCGTGGCCAAGGGCTGGACCGCGGGCGACCGCACCAGCTGGAACAACCAGATCCGCCAGCGCAACCAGTTGCAGAACGAGTACAACCGGGTGCAATGACTGCGCCGCTGTGTGCTTCCCGCCCGCCGGGAACTGAAGGAGGGGCTATGACGCCGTTGCACAATCGATGCCGCGCCGCAGGCTGGCGTGGCTGGCGGGGTTGGCTGACTGCCGGCGCGCTGGCGCTGGCCGCGGCCGGCAATGCCATGGCACAGGCCTCGGCACCCGCGCCGGGGCCGTCGACCGGACCGGCGACCGCATCGGCCAGCGCCGTCGCCAACAACCCGGCCACGCATCCGGCCCAGCCGCTGGCCGGCATCGCGTCCGAGAATATTTTCAATATCCCGTCGCGCGACATCGCCGCCGAGGCCAGGTCGCAGCAGCAGCGCAGCGTCACGCAGCCCGGCAACAACGCGCCGATGTGGCGCGAGGTCAATTCCGACCAGCGCCACTACAGCAGCCTGCCCGACAAGGAAGCCGGGGTGCTGATCCAGCGCACCGGCCAGTCGTGGCGGCTGTTCCGCAACGGCGTCATCACGGTCTGGGGCGGCTGGCTGCTGCTGATCGTGCCGCTGGCGATCCTCGGCTTCTTCCTGTGGCGCGGCACCATCCCGCTGCGCACGCCCAGGACCGGCCGCATGATCGAGCGCTTCACGCCGCTCGAGCGCATCGTGCACTGGTCGATGGCGATCTCGTTCGTGGTGCTGGCGCTGTCGGGCATCGTATTGCTGTTGGGCAAGCATTTCCTGCTGCCGCTGATGGGCCATATGCTGTTCGGCTGGCTGACCTATGTGCTCAAGAACCTGCACAACGTGGTCGGGCCGATCTTCACGGTCTCGGTGATCGCCGGCTTCGTGGTGTTCGTGCGCGATAACTTGCCGAGCCGCGACGACCTGCGCTGGGTCACCAGCCTGGGCGGGCTGGCCTCCGGCAGGCACGTGCCCAGCGGACGCTTCAACGCCGGCGAGAAAATGTGGTTCTGGATCGGCGTGTTCGTGTTCGGGCTGGTGCTGTCGGCATCGGGCTGGGTGCTCGACATGATCGTGCCCGGCATGGACTACTACCGCGCCACCATGCAGATCGCCAACGTGATCCACGGGATCTCGGCGGTGCTGATGATTGCCATGGCTTGCGGCCATATCTATATGGGAACCATCGGCATGGAAGGCGCGTACCGCGCCATGCGCGATGGCTGGGTCGACGAGGCCTGGGCCAAGGAGCACCACGAGCTCTGGTACGACGACATCAAGTCCGGCAAGATCCCGGCCCAGCGTTCGGCCAGCCCGGATGCCGCCGCGGCCCGGCCGGCGCGGCAGAGTCCCGGCGAAGCCTGACGCAGTCCTGGCGAGCGGGCCCCACGACACAGCAGGAATCCTGAACCATGACACGCATCCTGACGCTGATTGCCGTAGCCGCCGGTGCCGCCTGCACGGCTTTCGCCCCGGGCGCGCTGGCCAAGCTGCCCGCGCCGACCGAAGCCCAGCAGGCCAAGGCCGCCGAGACCAGGGCGCGCGCCGCGTGGTCCGACAAGGTCGCGGCGTACCAGCTATGCCGTGCCCAGGACAAGATCGCCGCGCATTACCTGGCCGAGCGCAAGGTGGATGGGCAGCAGGCGCGCGAGCCGGTGCAGACCGCCGCCTGCGCCGATCCGGGACCGTTCGTGGCGCCGGCACCGGCCATCGCCAGCACCGCCGGTGCGCCCGCGGCAGGCGCGGTACAATCGACCGCAAAGGCGCCGTAACTTCCGCCCCCTGCATGCCGCTCGGGGCTTCACCCGCAGCCCCGAGCCCCTCGTCATGACCTTGCGTCCCGAGCTTACCCAGGCAGCCGTTCCCCTGATCGAAGAGGTTGAAGTCGTCGACGAGCAAGGGCGCGTGCGCGCGGCCTACCTGCCGGGCGAGCGGCCGCTGACGGTCTATCTCGACAAGCGCGAGCTGGTCACGCTGATGACGCTGGGCGGCGCGCCCGAGCACCTGGTGCTGGGCTACCTGCGCAACCAGCGCCTGGTGGAATCGATCGAGGACATTGCCGCAGTGCAGGTCGACTGGGAAACCGAATCGGCCGCGGTGACCACCCGCACCGGCGTCGACCGCATCGAGGAGCGCACCGCGCGCCGCGTGGTGACCACCGGCTGCGGCCAGGGCACCGTGTTCGGCTCGCTGCTCGACGAGGTCGACAGCATCCGCCTGCCGGTGGGCGCGACGCTGGACCAGGACACCCTGTACGGCATCATCGATACCATCCGGCTGCAGCAGTCGGTGTACAAGCAGGCCGGCTCGGTGCATGGCTGCGCGCTGTTCCAGGGCACCGAACTGCTGATGTTCGTCGAGGACGTCGGCCGCCACAATGCCGTCGACGCGATTGCCGGGCGCATGTGGCTCGAAGGCATGACTGGCGGCGACAAGATCTTCTACACCACCGGGCGCCTGACTTCGGAAATGGTGATCAAGGGCGCGCAGATGGGCATTCCGTTCCTGCTGTCGCGCTCGGGCGTGACGCAGATGGGCTACCAGATGGCCCGGCGCGTCAACCTGACGCTGTTCGCGCGCTGCACCGGCAAGCACTTCCTGCTCTACACCGGGCGCGAACGCTTCCGCCACCGCCAGCCCGAAGCTGTGGTGGCGTAGCGGCCACTCGCGCGCCCGCCTGCGGGCTTGAGGGTAGTGCGTCGATTGGTTGTACAATGCGGCGCACTCCGAGCCGTCTATCCTCCCAACCTTATGAGCATCAAATCCGACAAATGGATCCGCCGCATGGCGGAACAGCACGGCATGATCGAGCCGTTCGAGCCGGGCCAGGTCCGGGAGGCCGACGGCCGCAAGATCGTGTCGTACGGCACATCGAGCTACGGCTACGATATCCGCTGCGCCGACGAATTCAAGATCTTCACCAATATCAACAGCACCATCGTCGACCCGAAGAACTTCGACGAGAAGTCGTTCGTCGACTTCAAGGGCGAGGTCTGCATCATCCCGCCCAACTCGTTCGCGCTGGCGCGCACGATGGAATACTTCCGCATCCCGCGCAGCGTGCTGACCATCTGCCTGGGCAAGAGCACCTACGCGCGCTGCGGCATCATCGTCAACGTGACGCCGTTCGAGCCGGAATGGGAAGGCTATGTGACGCTGGAGTTCTCGAACACCACGCCGCTGCCGGCCAAGATCTACGCCGGCGAGGGCTGCGCCCAGGTATTGTTCTTCGAGAGCGACGAGATCTGCGAGACCTCGTACGCCGACCGGGGCGGCAAGTACCAGGGCCAGCACGGTGTCACATTGCCGAAGACCTGAGCACATTACAATCCGGCGTTTGCCGGCACGGCGGGCCCGCCAGGGCCGCCAAACCTGACGTGAGAGCCACATGCCGCCGTTGCAGGGAACCCCTGCGGGCCATGTGGCTCAAGTCCTTTATGTCCTGCTTTCCATCAAGGATGCCCGATGAAATTCCGCTTCCCCGTCATCATCATTGACGAAGACTTCCGCTCCGAGAACATCTCCGGCTCCGGCATCCGCGCGCTGGCCGAGGCGATCGAGAAAGAGGGCATGGAAGTCATGGGGCTGACCAGTTACGGCGACCTGACCTCGTTCGCACAGCAGGCCAGCCGGGCATCGACCTTCATCGTGTCGATCGACGACGACGAGTTCGCCAGCGACAGCGAAGAGCTCGAGGCCGCCGCGATC
>JABFVP010000112.1 GCA_013362725.1 Cupriavidus sp. | reverse complement strand
GCCCATCATCAGGCGGTCGTCCAGTGCGGCGGTGCGCGCCGGCATGCTCACCGCGGCCGACAGCAGGCGGTTGACTTCGGCATGCACGTCGAAGTCAGGGCCGGGCGCAGCGACGGCCGGGGGGGCCGGCGGCAGCGTGGCATCGCGCAGGTTCACCAGCGCCGCGGCGCCGTCGCGCCGGACCGCCACGGTGCTGACCACAGGCACGCCGAGCGCGGCCGACAGCTTGTCGCGGTCGATCTGGATGCCGCGGCGCGCGGCCGCGTCGCTCATATTCAGCACCACCACCATCGGCAGCCCCAGCTGGCGCAGCTCCAGCACGAAACGCAGGTGCAGGCGCAGGTTGGTGGCGTCGACCACCGACACCAGCAAGTCCGGGCGCGCTTCGCCGGCGCGCTGGCCCAGGCAGACATCGCGCGTGATGGCCTCGTCAAGGCTGGCCGCATGCAGGCTGTAGGCGCCGGGCAGGTCCAGGATGCGCACCTGGCGTCCGGCCGGCGACACGAAGTAGCCTTCCTTGCGCTCGACGGTGACCCCGGCGTAGTTGGCCACCTTCTGGCGGCTGCCGGTCAGGCGGTTGAACAGTGCGGTCTTGCCGCAATTGGGATTGCCCACCAGCGCAATGCGCAGGGGAGAAGGGGAGGCAGCTGCAGACATAATCCGGGGAAGGCTCAGGCGGTCCGCTTGGCGGACGGTTGGGCAGTCTGGTCGCCTTGCGTGGCGGGGGCGATGCTGGTGACCGAGGCGCTGGCGATCTCCACGCCGATGCGCGCCGCCTCCGAGCGGCGCAGCGCAAAGCGCGTGAAGCCTACCTGCGCTACCAGCGGATCCATGCCGAACGGCCCGTAGGCGATGACCTGCACGGCTTCGCCGGCGACGAAGCCCAGTTCGCGCAGGCGGCGCGCAACCGGGTCCCCTGGGGTGGCGTCGTCCACCGATTGCACTACGGCGGGCGTGCGCCGTGGAAGTTCAGACAACCGCATCATGCTTCCAGTCCGTGGCGCGGCCTGCCGCCAAGCGGTCGGTGCGACCGCGCCGGGGTATGTAAATGAAAATCGTTTTCATTGTATCGCAAATGAGGCTTTGCGTTGCCCCCTAAAAGGGGGCACGCCGGCCTTGCCGCGCCCGGGGCACGGCAGGAGGCGAATGATAACCGCTCAGGGGACGAATGGCCGAGCGCGGGCAGTGCCGATGCGGGCTGGCGATCCGGTAATTCCACCGATGCAAAAACCACGGCTCGGCAATGGAACACCGAATCTGCGCGATTCCTGCAAACGGGCGCAATTACTGCATTTGCGTTATGGCTGCCGTAAGCCAGCGGCGTTAAGCTCACAGCACGCTGAACACCCCGTTCCACGCGTACTTCACAAGCCATCGGTCCCTGGACCGGTGGCTTTTTCTTTGTGGCCACCTTCATGGCCGCCCTTATGGCCGGACTTCGGCTGCGCCGCCTTGCCCGCCACCATGGCGACGAAGTGGTCGCGCGCCGGATGGTCGGGCGCGCTCTTCCAGGCGCAATAGACCTCCGAGCGCACCGCCGCGTCCGCCAGCGGCCGGAACGCCGCGCCGGCCATGCCCGAGCGCGCCAGCGCCGACGGCACCACCGCCACGCCCATGCCCTGCGATACCAGCGACACCACCGACAGCCAGTGCCGCACCTCGTGCCGGATCTGCGGGAAGAAGCCCTGCGCGGCGCACATGTCGAAGATCCGGCTGTAATAGTCCGGCGAGGCCTTGCGCGAGAACAGCACGAAGGGCTCGCCGCGCAGGGACGTCAGCGGCAGTTCCGCGAGCGCGGCCAGCGCATGGTCGGCGGGCAGGCAGCAGACAAAGGGTTCGGAATGCACCAGCGTGGCCTGCAGCGTGTCCGGCACCCGGCCGGTGTGGATGAAGGCGGCGTCGAGCTCGTCATGCAGCAGCGCGTCGATCTGTTCCTGCGAATTCAGCTCGGTGAGCGCTACATGGATGCCGGGATAGGCCGCCTCGAACTCGCGCAGTGTCTGCGGCAGCCCGCGGTACAGCATCGAACCGACAAAGCCCACGCGCAGGCGGCCGATGGCGCCCGCCTCGATCTCGCGCGCCAGCACCCGGGCCGCCTCGGCCTGCGCCAGCAGCGCCGTGGCCGACTCGCGGAAGGCCCGGCCCGCCGCGGTCAGCCGCACGCCACGGCTGTCGCGGTCGAACAGCCGCGCGCCGACCGAGGCCTCGAGCTGCTGGATATTGAGCGACAGCGGCGGCTGCGAAATGGCCAGCCGGCGCGCGGCGCGGCCGAAGTGCAGTTCCTCGGCCAGCACGAGGAAGTAACGCAGGTGGCGGAA
>JABFVP010000380.1 GCA_013362725.1 Cupriavidus sp. | reverse complement strand
GACGCACGCGCGGCGTCCGCTTCAACGCAGGCCGCCGGCACCGGCGCCGGTACACATGAGCAAACAAGTTTCCATCACCCGCCGGCTGGAGTTCGACTCCGGCCACCGCATCCCCAACCACTGCGGGCAGTGCCGCAATATCCACGGCCACCGCTACCGTCTCGACCTGACGCTGTCGGGCGAGGTGCTGCACCGCGAGGGCGCGTCGGATGACGGCATGATCCTGGATTTCGGCGATATCAAGGCGCTCGCCAACGAGCACCTGGTCAACAAGTGGGACCACGCCTTCCTGATCTACCGCGGCGACACCGCGCTGCTGAACTTCCTGCAATCGATGGAAGGGCACAAGACCGTGGTGCTGGACGCGATCCCTACGGTCGAGAACCTGGCCCAGGTGGCTTTCGACATCCTGGCGCCGGTGTTCAAGGACTGCTTCGGCCACCAGCTGCAGCTGACCCGGCTGGTGCTGTTCGAAACGCCCAACTGCTGGGCCGAGGTCAGCGCGCCGGCGGTGCTGCCCGCGCAGGACTGAGCGGGCAGCGATGACCCAGCCGCCGCCGCTGCCCTTGCGCGCGCCGCGCGCCATGCCGGACGATCCGGTACAAGCCGCGGAGCGCGACGCGCGCTACATGCGCGCCGCGCTCGAGGAAGCCCGCCTGGCCGAAGCCGCGGGCGAAGTGCCGGTCGGTGCGGTGGTGGTCTGGAACGACGCCATCATCGCGCGCGGCCATAACCTGCCGATTCGCTCGGTCGATCCGTCCGCGCACGCCGAGATGCAGGCCTTGCGCGCCGCCGCCCAGGTCATCGGCAACTACCGCATGCCGGAGTGCGAGCTGTACGTGACGCTGGAGCCGTGCGCCATGTGCAGCGGGGCGATCCTGCACGCGAGGCTGCGCCATGTGGTGTTCGGGGCGAGCGATCCCAAGACCGGCGCTGCCGGCAGCGTGGTCAACCTGTTCGAGCAGGCCCAGCTCAACCACCAGACCAGCATCACCGGCGGGGTGCTGGCCGACCACTGTGGCCAGATGCTGAAGGACTTCTTCGGCGCCCGCCGCCGCGCGCAGAAGGCCGCGCGCCAGCCGGCCCCGGCCGCCGCACCCGACCAGAACCACGACACCGAAGCATGAGCACGCCGAATAGCAGGCCGCATACCGAAGTCCGACTGATCGCCTCGTCCGGGTATCCGCACGATGTCGCCACCGCCGCGCGCGGCTGCGCCTGGCTCAAGCACCATGGCTACCACATGACCAACCCGGACGTGCTGGCGCGGCGCTATCTGCGCTTCGGCGGCACCGACGCGGAGCGGCTGGCCGACCTGCACGCGATCGGCACCGGCGTGCCGCATGAACTGACGCTGGCGGTGCGCGGAGGCTACGGCATCGCGCGCCTGCTGGCGCAGGTGGACTTTGCCCGCATCGCCGCACAGGCGCGTGCCAGCGGCACGCCCATCGTCGGCCACAGCGACTTCACCGCGTTCCAGCTGGCTTACCTGGCGGCCACCGGCGGCGTCACCTTTGCCGGGCCGATGCTGCTGGCCGACTTCGGCGCCGAATGCGTCGACGCGTATATGTGGGAGCACTTCGAAGGCATCCTGCGCAACCCGTCCTACCGCGTCGACATCGACGCGCCGCAGTCCGGCGGCCAACCGTTCTCCGGCAACGCCGAGGGCACGCTGTGGGGCGGCAACCTGGCGATGCTGTGCAGCCTGCTGGGCACGCCGTTCATGCCGCAGGTGCAGGGCGGGGTGCTGTTTCTGGAAGACATCAACGAGCCCCCTTACCGGGTCGAGCGCATGCTGGTCCAGCTGCAGCAGGCCGGCGTGCTGCACGCGCAGCGCGCCATCGTGCTGGGCGATTTCTCCAATTACCGCGTCACCGACTACGACAACGGCTACGACATGGACGCCGTGGTGGCGTACCTGCGCGAGCAGCTGCCGGTGCCGGTGCTGACCGGCCTGCCGTTCGGGCATTGCGCGCGCAAGCTGACGCTGCCGGTCGGTGCGCAGGTGCGGCTGTCGGCACGCGCCGACGGCTTCAGCATGGTGTTCTCGGGCTACCCGGTGCTGCCGCCGCTGGCCTGAGCCGCCGCGCTGCGCCGGTCGCAAGGAATGCGTCCGGATGATAGAATGCGCGGTTATTTCGTGATTTCCTGCCGGGTTCTCGCATGAACCCGGCGTGGCCCGTGCCGCAGCGCCGGCGATGGCGGCGCCACAATCTCCAGACAAGGTTCCAGACGTGCTTTCTACCGCAAACATCACCATGCAGTTCGGCCCCAAGCCGTTGTTCGAGAATATCTCGGTCAAGTTCGGCGAGGGCAACCGCTACGGCCTGATCGGCGCGAACGGCTGCGGCAAGTCCACCTTCATGAAGATCCTGGGTGGCGACCTGGAGCCGTCGTCGGGCAACGTCATGCTGGAGCCGGGCATTCGCCTGGGCAAGCTGCGCCAGGACCAGTTCGCCTATGAAGACATGCGCGTGCTGGATGTGGTGATGATGGGCCACACCGAGATGTGGGCCGCCGCGCAGGAGCGCGACGCCATCTACGCCAATCCCGAAGCGACCGACGAAGACTACATGAAGGCCGCCGAGCTGGAGGCCAGGTATGCCGAATACGACGGCTACACCGCCGAGGCGCGCGCCGGCGAGCTGCTGCTGGGCGTGGGCATCCCTACCGCCCAGCACCAGGGCCCGATGAGCGACGTGGCGCCGGGCTGGAAGCTGCGCGTGCTGCTGGCGCAGGCCCTGTTCTCGAACCCGGACGTGCTGCTGCTGGACGAGCCCACCAACAACCTGGACATCAACACCATCCGCTGGCTGGAGACCGTGCTCAACGAGCGCAACTCCACCATGATCATCATCTCGCACGATCGCCACTTCCTGAACTCGGTCTGCACCCACATGGCCGACATGGACTACGGCACGCTCAAGGTCTACCCGGGCAACTACGACGAGTACATGGAAGCGTCGATGCAGGCCCGCGAGCGCCAGATGGCCGCCAACGCGCGCGCCAAGGAGCGCATCAGCGAACTGCAGGACTTCGTGCGCCGCTTCTCGGCCAACAAGTCCAAGGCCCGCCAGGCGACCTCGCGCGCCAAGCAGATCGAGAAGATCAAGGTCGAGGACATCAAGCCGTCGTCGCGCCAGAACCCGTTTATCCGCTTCGAGTTCGAGAAGAAGCTGCACAACCTCGCGGTGGAAGTGGAAGGCATCACCAAGACCTACGACCGCAAGATCATCGACAACCTGTCGCTGGCGATCCAGGCCGGCGAGCGCGTGGCGATCATCGGCGAGAACGGCGCGGGCAAGACCACGCTGCTGCGCAGCCTGCTCAACGGCGCGGTGCAGACCGGCGTGCAGCGCGGTGTCGAGGTCGACCGCGGCACGGTCAAGTGGGCCGAGAACGCCAACGTCGGCTACATGCCGCAGGACACCTACGAGGAGTTCCCGGAAGACCGCGACGTGATGGACTGGATGAGCCAGTGGACGCAGGCCGGCGACGACGAGACCTCGCTGCGCGGCACGCTGGGCCGCCTGCTGTTCTCGGCCGACGACATCAAGAAGAACGTCAAGGTGCTGTCCGGCGGCGAGAAGGGCCGCATGATCTGGGGCAAGCTGATGCTGGGCCGCCACAACGTGCTGGCCCTGGACGAGCCGACCAACCACATGGACATGGAATCGATCGAGTCGATGCAGATCGCGCTCGACAAATTCCAGGGCACGCTGATCTTCGTCTCGCATGACCGCGAGTTCGTCAGCGGCCTGGCCACGCGCATCATCGAAGTCCGCACCGACGGCACGCTGACCGACTACCTGGGTACGTACGACGAGTACCTGCAGTCGCAGGGCATCGACGGCTGAGCGCCGCACCCCGCTGCATGCTGAACTGAAGGCCGCCTCCGGGCGGCCTTTTTGCTGTCCGCACCGGCGTGTCAGGCGGCGCTGCCGTCGCGGACCTGGTCCAGTTGCGCCAGGATGGCGCGGGCGGTGATGTCGCCCCGGGCCTTCAGCAGCGCCGCGTGCAGCGGTTCGCGCAGCGCCATCAGCGCGGGCAGGTCGGCGGCTTTCTCCACCTTCACCTGCAGCATGTAGCCGCGCAGCCCGAGATGCTGTCCGATCACGTCGGTATAGAAATGGTAGAGGCGCTGGTATGCCTGGATCTCGGCGGGCGAGTGGGCCGCGGCCGCAGTGGCGTGCGGCGGCGCCGCTACCTCGGCCGGCGGCGCATGGCGCATCGCGTAGACCGAGAACAGGTTGGTGTCGGCAGCTGGGGGTGCGACCCGTGTGGGGTCTTGCGGCGCGGCAGCGGCTGGCTGTGCCGGTTCGGCGACGGCTTCGACCAGCCCCTGCGCCACCAGCGTTGCCATGGCCTCCGGGCCGATGCCCATGCCCGCCACCTGCGCCAGCAATGCCTGTTGGCGGCGCTCGCCGTTGACCATCAGCAGCAGTGCGCGCAGCTTGTGGTCCAGCTTGCGCGCTCGACTGCGGATTTCGTCGTGCCCTGCCTCCGTCTTGCGGTAGATCGGATCGACCATGCCTCGCCCCCTTTTGTCTTGTTTTATGCGCGCGCCGTGGCGAGTCTTCCCCAGCCACGCGTCACGTGTCACCCGTCTGCCACCCGCGGCCGATTATCGCCGTGTTCTTGTGCGGCGCGGCCGGCGCGGCCGGCGCCTGATCCCACAGCGCCATAACAGAGGCAGAAATCCGCTCTACAATGTGCCTGCACCATAAAAGTAACAAAAAATTGCAATCGCCAATTCACCAAACCGAGAACTGTGGCCATGCAACAACGAGACAAACTCTTCATTAACGGCAAGTGGGTTGCGCCCCACGGCCGCGGCAAGATCGACGTTATCCATTCCGCCACCGAAGCGGTGATGGGGACGATTCCCGAAGGCTCGGCTCGCGACGCCGAAGACGCCATCCAGGCCGCGCGCGCGGCCTTCGACGGCTGGTCGTCGACGCCGCCGGCAGTGCGGGCCGGCTATATCGCCAAGATCGCCGACGGGCTGAAGGCGCGCAGCGAAGAACTGGCCCAGCTGATCGCCGGCGAAGTCGGCATGCCGATCAAGCTGGCGCGCGCGATCCAGGTCGGCGGGCCGGTCTACAACTGGGGCCAGGCCGCCAGGCTGCTGGAAGGGTTCCGCTTCGAGGAAGAAGTCGGCAACTCGCTGGTGGTGCGCGAGCCGGTGGGCGTGGTCGGCGCGATCACGCCGTGGAACTATCCGCTCAACCAGATCACGCTGAAGGTGGCGCCGGCGCTGGCGGCGGGCTGCACCGTGGTGCTCAAGCCATCCGAGGTGGCGCCGCTCAATGCCTTCGTGCTGGCCGAGGTGATCGAGGCCGCGGGGCTGCCGCCGGGCGTGTTCAACCTGGTGACCGGCTACGGCCCGGTGGTGGGCGAGGTGCTGGCCAGCCATCCGGAAGTCGACATGGTGTCGTTCACCGGCTCGACCCGCGCCGGCAAGCGCGTGTCCGAGCTGGCCGCGCAGACCGTCAAGCGCGTCGCGCTGGAGCTGGGCGGCAAGTCCGCCTCGGTGATCCTGGACGATGCCGACCTGCCGGCGGCGGTCAAGGGCACCATCAATGCCTGCTTCCTCAACTCGGGCCAGACCTGCTCGGCGCACACCCGCATGCTGGTGCCGCGCGCCCGCTACGACGAAGTCAAGGCGATCGCGCAGAAGGTGGTGGCAGGCTTTACCGTGGGCGATCCGCTGCAGGAAACCAGCAAGCTGGGCCCGCTGATCTCCGCGGTGCAGAAGGACCGCGTCACCGGCTATATCCGCCGCGGCCTGGAAGAGGGCGCCGAGCTGGTGGCCGGCGGCCCCGAGACCCCGGAAGGGCTGGACCAGGGCTTCTACGTCAAGCCGACCGTGCTCGGCAACGTCGAGCCGCGCGCGACCGTGGCGCAGGAAGAGATCTTCGGGCCGGTGCTGTCGATCATCTGCTATGACACCGAGGAAGACGCGGTGCGCATCGCCAACGACAGCATCTATGGCCTCGGCGGCGGCGTCTGGTCCGGCGACGAGGCGCGCGCGATCCGCGTGGCGCGCCGCATCCGCACCGGGCAGGTCGATATCAACGGCGGGCCGTTCAACATGCAGGCTCCGTTCGGCGGCTTCAAGCAGTCCGGCAACGGCCGCGAAGCCGGCAAGTACGGGCTGGAGGAATTCCTCGAGTACAAGTCGCTGCAGCTGAAGAAGCCCGCCGCCTGACGGGCGCGCGGGCAAGCAGGCCATCAGCGAGGAAATGCCCGGCTGGTCCGGGCATTTTTTCGTGCGGAAAATGCGCGGATAATGCGCGAACAACATGACAAGGACAAAGGGGGAGCAACGATGCGCGGGATCGGTCGGCTGGCCAGGTGGCTGGTAGTGCTGCTGGGGCTTGCAGTGGCCGGCGCCGCGGGCGCGTTGGTCTGGTATCGCCACGCGGCGCAGCCGCCGGTGTCGGGCAACGAGGTGCTGGCGGGGTTGCGCGAAGCGGTCACCGTGGTGCGCGACAGCCATGGCGTGCCGCATATCCGCGCCGCGAGCAAGGCCGACGCGTGGTTTGCGCTCGGCTACGTGCATGCGCAGGACCGCTTGTGGCAGATGCAGATGAACAAGCGCATCGTCGCGGGCCGGCTCGCGGAAATCCTTGGCCCGTCCGCCGTCGATAACGACAAGTTCCTGCGCACGCTCGGCGTGCGGCGCAACGCCGAGGCCATCTACGCGCAGGCGTCGCCCGAGGCGCGCGCGGCGCTGCAGGCCTATGCCGACGGGGTCAATGCATGGATCGACCAGCGCAAGGGCCCGCTGCCGCCGGAGTTCCTGCTGCTGCGCACCCGGCCCGAGCGCTGGGAGCCGGCCGACACGCTGGGCTGGCAGACCATGATGGCATGGGACCTGGGCGGCAACTGGACCCAGGAGACGCTGCGCATGCGGCTGGCGCAGGTGCTGCCGGTGGCCCGCATCAGCGAACTGCTGGCGCCGTATCCGGGCGAGCAGCCGGTACGCACCATGGACTATGGCCATCTGTACCGGCAGCTGGCGCCGCTGGCGAGCGCGATGGCCAGCGTCGGCGACAAGGCCCCGCCGGGCTATGTCGAGGGCATGGGCTCGAACAACTGGGTTGTGTCGGGCGCGCACACGCAGTCGGGCAAGCCGATGCTGGCCAACGATCCGCACCTGGGGCTGCAGGCGCCGGCGCTGTGGTATTTCGCGCGCCTGAGCGCGCCCGGGCTGGACGTGGCCGGCGCCACGCTGCCCGGCATGCCGCTGGTGGTGCTGGGCCACAACGACCGCATCGCGTGGGGGCTGACCAATACCGCGCCCGATGTGCAGGACCTGTATCTCGAGCGCGTGCGCCCGGGCAACGACACCCAGTACCAGACGCCGCAGGGCTGGGCCGCGTTCGAGACCCGCACCGAGACCATCCGCGTCAAGGGCGCCGCCGACGTGACGCTGAAGGTCCGCAGCACGCGCCACGGGCCGGTGATTTCGGATGTGGCCGAGTCGCTCGCCAGCGCCGCCGCGCCGCTGGGCGCGCAATACGTGGTGGCGTTCCAGTGGACCGCGCTGCGCCCGGACGACCGCACCTTCCTGGCGGGGCTGCGGCTGAACCAGGCGCGCGACTGGAACAGCTTCACCGACGCGCTGCGCGACTTCCACTCGCCGCAGCAGAACATCGTCTATGCCGACGTCGACGGCAATATCGGCTTCTACGCGCCGGGCCGCGTGCCGCTGCGCCGCGCCGATAACGACCTCAAGGGCCTGGCCCCGGCGCCGGGCTGGGACGCGCGCTACGACTGGACCGGCTTTATCCCGTTCGAGGCGCTGCCGCACCAGTACAACCCCGCCGGGGGCGTGATCGTGACGGCCAACCAGCGCATCGTCGCGCCCGACTATCCGTACTTCATCACCAGCGAATGGACGGTGCCGTATCGCTTCGACCGCATTCGCACGCTGCTGGCGGCCACGCCGAAGCATACGTTCGACAGCTTCGCCGCGATCCAGAAGGACGTGGTGTCGCTGGCGGTGCGCGATGTCCTGCCGCTGCTGCTGGCCGCGCCGGTCAGCAACGACGCCGCGCGCCCGGCGCGCGAACGCGCCTTGCTGCAGGCATTGCGCCAGTGGGACGGCACCATGGATCCTGCGCGCGCAGAGCCGCTGGTGGTCACCGCCTGGCTGCGCGAGCTGTCGCGCCGGCTGTTCGAGGAAAAGACCGGCGAAGCGATCTTCGTGCGCCTGTGGGACCAGCGCAACGTGCAGCAGCCCATGCTCAACATCCTGCGCGATCCGCGCAAGCTGGGCGCGTTCTGGTGCGACCGGCCCCATACCGGCCCGGCCGAGAGCTGCGACGATGCCGTCGCCGACGCCTGGACCCAGGCCATGGCGGACCTGTCGCGCCGCTATGGCGACGATCCCGCGCGCTGGCGCTGGGGCGAGGCGCACGCCGCGCGGCTGGAGCACCGGCCGTTCGGCAAGGTCGGCTACCTGGCGCCGCTGTTCAACCTGCGCGTGCCGACCGGCGGCGACACCTACACCGTCAACGTCGGCCGGCACAACCTGCGCGACGACAAGGCGCCGTTCGAAAACACCCATGCGGCCAGCGTGCGCGCGCTCTATGACCTGTCCGACCTGGCGGCGTCGCGCTTCATGGACTCCACCGGCCAGTCCGGCAATGCGCTGCTGCCGCGCTACCGCGACTGGATCGGCAAGTGGGCTGCGGTGGAGTACATCACCATGCCGCCGGCCGCAGCCCAGGGGCCGCAGGGCGGGGCAGGCGCCCTGGTGCTGGCGCCTGCGACAAAATAGCGCGGGCCGTGGCATGCCTCGCCGGGAAGGTTCTCAAACTGGCGAGGTCATGCCCGGGGCGGCCGCCAGGAGTTGGCGACAGACGCTAACATGAGGTCCTTTCTCTCCCTTACGCCCGGCAGGAGCCCCTGATGACAACGCGCACCACCCATGTGATCCAGCACGTCGCCTTCGAGCACGCGGGCGTGATCGGCAACGCCTTGCGTGCGCACGGGCACACGCTGCGGGTGTTCCAGGCCGGCGTCGACGACCTTGGCCCCATCGCCAGCGAGCCGGCCGACCTACTGCTGGTGCTCGGCGGCCCTATCGGCGTCTACGAGACCGACGCGTATCCGTGGCTGGAGACGGAAGTCGCGCTGATTCGCCAGCGCCTGGCCGCCGGCGGCAAGCTCATCGGCGTCTGCCGGGGCGCGCAGCTGATCGCGCGCGCCGCCGGCGCCAGGGTCGACCCCGGCCCGCGCGAGATCGGCTGGGCGCCGATCACGCCGACCGCGGCCGGACAGGATTCGGCGCTGGCCGAGCTGGCCGCGGCGCAATGGGAAGTCCTGCACTGGCACGGCGACACCTTCGATCTGCCCGCCGGCGCGCAGCTGCTGGCCTCGACCGCGGCGGTACCGAACCAGGCCTATGCGATCGGCAACCAGGTGCTGGCGCTGCAGTTCCACCCCGAAGTCATGCCGCGCGATATCGAGGCCCGG
>JABFVP010000728.1 GCA_013362725.1 Cupriavidus sp. | reverse complement strand
AGGCCGAAGGCACCGGCCGCCGCGCTGCCGAGGTGGAACGGCGCGCCGTGCAACAGCAGGGCGAGCGTGGACCAGAAGGCGCTGAACCCGATCGCCAGCAGGCCCTGTGCCAGGGTGGCGCGGCGCAGCGCGCCGTGCTGGCGCCACAGGGCGGCCAGCGATGCGAGCAGTTCGCCATAGCGCATCTGCGTGCTGGGCTTGAAGCGCGGAATGCCGCGCCATGCCGCCACGCCGGTCAGCGCCAGGCTCGCGGCCGCCAGCATGAACATCGTGCGCCAGCCGTATTGCTCGGCCACGAAGCCGCTGAGCACGCGCGACAGGAGAATGCCCAGCAGCAAGCCGGTCATGACGGTGCCCACGACCTTGCCGCGGTGCGCGTCGGGCGCCAGCGTGGCCGCGGCCGGCACGATGTCCTGCGCCATCGTCCCTGCCAGGCCGATCACCAGGCTGGCCACCAGGAGAAGCCCGATGCCGGGTGCCGCGCCCGCGGCGAGCAGCGCAGCACACAGCACGGCCGCCTTGATCAGGATGATGCGGCGGCGGTCGAAGCGGTCGCCCAGCGGTGCGAGCAGCAGGATGCCCAGCGCATAACCCAGCTGGGTGAGCGTCGGCACCAGGCCGACGGCGCCGGGCGAGGCGCCGATCTCGGCGCCCAGCACGCCCAGCATCGGCTGGCTGTAGTAGAGCGAGGCCACCGACAGGCCGGCGCTCGCGGCCAGCAGCAGCACCAGCGACGCCGGCAGCCGCCCGCGCTCGGCGGCAGCCGCGGCACCGGCCGCCAGGCTGCTGTCATGCGTCAATTGAATGGAAGACATAGCGTTAACCCTGTAATTCGAGGAATGGCCGCGAGTTTGACGGATCGACGCCCTTGCTGGTAGTGGCAAGGTAGGAACTACGTCTATACGATGGGCGCATAAAGTGAGCTGGAATCCGTCATATGAGAAGCACCCGCCCCTCCGCAACGTCCGTTCCCCCGTCCGACCGCATCGAATTGATGAACACCTTCGTGCAGATCGTCGAGGCGGGCAGCCTGTCGGCGGCGGCCACGCAGCTGCACACCACGCAGCCCACGGTGAGCCGCCGGTTGCAGACGCTGGAAAAGCAATTGGGTGTGCGGCTGATACGGCGCTCCACGCACGCGCTCAAGCTCACGCAGGACGGCGAGCGCTGCTTTGCGCGCGCCAAGGAACTGGTGCAGGACTGGCACGCCTTCGAGTCGGAATTGCGCGGCGACGGCGAACCCGAGGGCACGCTGCGCGTGATGGTGCCGCACGCCTTCGGCCAGGAACTGCTGGTGAAGCCGCTGGCCGCCTACCTGCGCCAGCATCCGCGCGTGAGCGTCGACTGGCTGCTGAACGACCGGCGCCCCGACTTCATCGGCGACGGGGTGGACTGCGCGATCCACGTCGGCGAGATCGACGACCCGGGCATCGTCGCGATCAAGCTGGCCGAGGTGCCGCGCATCGTGGTGGCGGCGCCCTCGGTGCTGACAGAAGGCAGGCGCGCTCCGCGCCACGCCTCCGAACTGGCCAGCCTGCCGTGGCTGGCGCTGCGCACCTACTACCGCACCGAGCTGACCCTGACGCGAACCCGCGACGGCGAGGAATGCCGCATCCCGATGATCCCGCGCATCTCCACCGACAGCCTGTATGCGCTGCGCAGCGCGGCGCTCATGGGGCTGGGCGCCTGCGTGGGCTCGACCTGGCTGCTGACCGAAGACCTCGCCGCCAGGCGACTGGTGCAGCTCGTGCCCGAGTGGCACGCCTCGCCGCTGCCCTGCTACCTGATCTATCCCTACGCCCGGCTGTACCCGCCCAAGCTCAGGCGCTTCGTCGAGGCGGTGCGCGGCGGCTGGAACGATGGCCTCTGATGCGCCTGCAGGGAAGCGCGTCCGAAAGGGCCTGGCCCGCCTGTAGGTGTGCGCTGATTGCACGCGGCGTGCAGCCGGGCCATGCTTTGCTCGCGCCAATCCCATTCACGAACGTCGAGGACAGCGTCATGAGCATGTTGAGCGTCGACCTCTACCAGAGTGCCACCGACCCGGAGAAGTTTCTGGCGATCCCGGCCGGTGTCGACCCCACCACGTTGATGGGACCCATGACCTTCGACCAGGACTACGCGCAGGTCGTGCGGTACCGCGAGGCATTCGAGTTCGATCCCGCCGAGACCTATGCCGGCGTCAACGCCGCGCAGATCGCCGCGGACATCCTGACCATCAAGTGGTCGATGTACCGGCGGCAGGCTGCGCAGGGGGCGCGGCCAGGATGAGCAGCCGGCTCAGCCCTTGATCGCCGCCTCGATGGCCGCGATGTCGATCTTCTTCATCGGCATCATGGCCTCGAAGGCGCGCTTGGCGGCGGCGCG
>JABFVP010000006.1 GCA_013362725.1 Cupriavidus sp. | reverse complement strand
ACCCGCGTCGCGCAGCCACTGCTGCACCAGATGCGAGCGCAAGCCGCCGCGGAAGCAATACAGGTAGCCGTCCGGATGCGCGCGCGCAAACTCCGCCCAGGCGGCAATGCGCGCCGCCTTGCGCTGGCCGGACACGAGCTGGTGGCCGAGTTCGATCGCCGCCTGCTGGCCCTTCTGCGCATAGCACAGGCCGACCTCGTGGCGTTCGGCATCGTCCATCAGCGGCAGGTTGACCGCGCCGGGAAAAGCCCCACGCGCGAACTCCAGCGGCGCGCGCACGTCCAGCATGGCGACGCCACTGAGGAACAGTTTGCGGAAGTCGGCGGTATCTGGACGCATCAGCGGGCGCATCAGCGGATCTCTACGGCCAGCGCGGCGCGCGCCACCATCTCGCCGATCGGGGCGAGCGCGAGCCCCAGGCGCTCGCATTCGGCCAGGAACTCGGCTTCGCCGGCGGGCTCGACCGCAACCAGCAGACCGCCGCTGGTCTGGGGGTCGCACAGCAGCGCGCGTTGCGCCTCGGCAAGCGGCGCGATGCGGTGGCCGTAGCTGTCGAAGTTGCGCTGGGTGCCGCCCGGCACGCAGCCCTGGCCGATGTAGTCGGCCACGTCATCCAGGACCGGCACCGCGGCGTAGTCGATGCGCGCCGTCAGGCCGCTGCCGTCGGCCATCTCGACCAGGTGGCCCAGCAATCCGAAGCCGGTGACGTCGGTCATTGCGCGCACGCCGGACAAGCGCCCGAAGGCGCTGCCGGGCTTGTTGAGCACGCACATCCAGTCGCGTGCCAGATGCCGGTTGTCGGCGCGCAGCAGCCCCTTCTTTTCCGCCGTGGTCAGCACGCCGATGCCGAGCGGCTTGGTCAGGTAGAGCCGGCAGCCGGGCGTGGCGGTGTCGTTGCGCTTCATGTGCGCGCGCTCGACCAGGCCGGTCACCGCCAGGCCGAAGATGGGCTCGGGCGCGTCGATCGAATGCCCGCCCGCGAGCGGAATGCCGGCGTCGTCGCAGGCGCGGCGCCCGCCCGCCACCACTTCGCGCGCCACCTCGGGCGGCAGTACGTTGACCGGCCAGCCCAGGATGGCGATGGCCATCAGCGGGTCGCCGCCCATGGCGTAGATGTCGCTGATCGCGTTGGTCGCGGCAATGCGCCCGAAGTCGAACGGATCGTCGACGATGGGCATGAAGAAGTCGGTGGTCGAAACCACGCCACGCTGGCCGTCGGCGCCATCCAGCGCGTACACCGCTGCATCATCGCGCGAGGCATTGCCAACCCACAGGCGCGGGTCCAGGTGCTGCGCGCCGCTGCCGGCCAGGATCACGTCGAGCACCTTGGGAGAAATCTTGCAGCCGCAGCCGGCACCGTGGCTGTACTGCGTCAGGCGGATGGGACTGGTCATAGGGGTGGGCTCCGCGCGGCGCGCCGGCAGGTCAGGAGCCTTGGCCCCGCCGGCGACGCCTTGATGAAGAGGAATTGGAATGAGAAGGGTTACTGCCAGTTAGCGAACAACCCCGGCGAGCAACCAGGCGGCACCGATCGGCGCCGCGCGCTGGGCGGGCCGCCCTTCGGAGCGGCCGCGCCGAAGACGGCGGCTTATTGCTCGCCCGGCTCCATCTGCGACTGCAGGTAGTTCTGCAGCCCGACCTTGTCGATCAGGTCGAGCTGCGTTTCCAGGTATTCGATATGTTCCTCGGTATCCGTGAGGATATCGACCAGAATTTCGCGGCTGACGTAATCGCCAACCGATTCGCAGTAGGCAATGCCTTCCTTGACGGTGGTGTGCGCGGTCTGTTCCAGCTTCAGGTCGCACTTGAGCATCTCGGGGGTGTCTTCGCCGAGCAGCAGCTTGTGCAGGTCCTGCAGGTTGGGCAGGCCGTCCAGCATCAGGATGCGGTCGATCAGGCGATCGGCGTGCTTCATTTCGCCGATCGATTCCTTGTACTCCACCTCGCCGAGCTTCTTCAGGCCCCAGTGGCGATACATCCGGGCGTGCAGGAAATACTGGTTGATCGCGGTCAGCTCGTTCTTGAGCTGGGCGTTCAGATGCTGGATGACCTTCTTGTCACCTTTCATTGGCGGCTCCTGTTGCATCGGGCCCGCGCAAAAATACGAAACGGCGCCGATGCGCCGTGCAGTCAGAAAAAAGGAATGCGCAAAAACGCGCCGTGAACTGAACTTTCAGTTCATGGGCGCGTTCAGGCCACCAGCGCCTTGCGCTGGTCGTTCGCGACTGCCGGGTCCCGAGTGTCCATTATGGTACATGGGCCCGAAGCGGAACAGGGAGAAATCTCCACAACCTGGATGCTGGCGAGAGTCGCCACCGTGACATTGCGTACCGCGGCCACGCCTTCCTGCAACACCTGCTGCGCGCACTCGCGGCAACGGCCGCAGCACGTGCCGACGCCGAGCGTTTCAGCCAGTTCGTCTAGAGTCTCGACGCCCAGGTGCGCGGCACCGTGAATCTCACGATCAGTGATCTGGTTGCAGATGCAGACGTACACAAGTCCCTCCGTTGGGGCGCGGGACACCGGCATGTCCCTGCGAATGAACGTCAGAATATCAGAGATCAATAATGATAACAATTCCCATTAAGCCACATCGACGAAGGTCGGCAAGGCGTCACAAGACATAAAAAGAAGGCGGCCGGCGATGCACTTTCCCGCTTGGAAAAGTGCCGCGCCAGCCGCCTTTATGGCTCTGAAAACCCTGATTGCGTCAGGGTCGTGCGAGCTGCCGCAGGGCTGCGGCCTGTTCCTCGGGATCGTAGGCCTGCAGCAACTGGTCGACCAGCGGTTCCAGCCGTTCGCAGTTGGCGTGCAGGATTTCCTGCTTGACCCGCAGCAGCTGCGCCGGGTGCATGGAGAATTCACGCAACCCCATGCCCAGCAGCAGCCGCGTCATCGACGGGTCGCCGGCCATCTCGCCGCACACCGCCACCGGCACGCCGGCGCGGTTGGCTTCGCGAATGGTGCGCGCCACCAACTGCAGCACCGCCGGATGCAGCGGGTCGAACAGGTGCGCGACCGCGTTGTCGGCGCGATCGATCGCCAGCGTGTACTGGATCAGGTCATTGGTGCCGATGGACAGGAAATCCATCTTGCGCAGGAACAGCGGCAGCAGCAGCACCGCCGCCGGGATCTCGATCATGGCCCCGACCTTCATGCCGGGGTCGTACGGTTCGCCGCGCTCGTCCAGCTGGCGCTTGGCCTTGGCGATCAGCGCCAGGGTCTGGTCGATCTCGCTGGCATGCGCCAGCATCGGCACCAGCAGCCGCACCGGGCCGAAGGCCGAGGCGCGCAGCAGGGCGCGCAGCTGAGTCAGGAACATGCCGGGCTCCGACAGCGACCAGCGGATCGCGCGCAGGCCCAGCGCCGGATTCAGCGCGGTCTCGAAGTCGTCCGCGCGGCCGTCGCCGCGGGCGTCGAGCGGCTTGTCGGCGCCGATATCAATGGTGCGGATGGTTACCGGCAGCCCGTGCATGGCGTCGACCGCGCCGCGGTACGCCTGGAACTGCTCTTCCTCGCCCGGCAGCTCGTCGCGCCGGTTCATGAACAGGAACTCGGAGCGGAACAGGCCGACGCCGACCGCGCCGGCGGCCAGCGCGGCGCCGGCATCCTCTGCCATCTCGATATTGGCGAGCAGCTCGATCTCGATCCCGTCCAGCGTCACCGCCGGCGTATGCCGCAGGCGCTGCAGGCGCTTCTTCTCCAGCACGCGCTCGCTCTGCCGGTGGCGGTATTCCTCGAGGATGATGGCGGTGGGGTCGACGATCACCAGGCCGGCGTCGCCGTCGATGATGATCCAGTCATCCTGGCGGATCAGCTCGCTTGCGCTCTGCACGCCGACCGCGGCCGGGATGTCGAGGCTGCGCGCGACGATGGCGGTATGCGAGGTGCGCCCGCCCAAGTCGGTGACAAAGCCGTGGAACACGGTGTGGCGGAACTGCAGCATGTCGGCCGGGGCAATGTCGTGGGCCACCACGATCACGCCGGGCGCGGGCTCGCCGTCGGCGGCCAGCGCGGGCACCGGCGCCGGCACCAGCACCGGGGCGCCGGCCAGCGCCTTCAGGATGCGCTCCACCACCTGCTGGATGTCGGCCTTGCGCTCGCGCAGGTATTCGTCCTCGATCTCGTCGAACTGGCGCATCAGCTCTTCGAGTCGCGTGGTCAGGGCCCATTCGGCGTTGTAGCGCCGGCCCCGGATCAGCGCCTCGGGCTCGCGCGCCAGCGCCTCGTCGTCGAGGATCATCGCGTGCACGTCGAGGAAGGCGCCCATTTCCTCGGGCGCGTCGCGCGGCAGGTCGCGCTTGAGCGCCGCCAGTTCGGCGCGCACCGCGGCGCGCGCGGCGCGCAGCCGTTCCACCTCGGCGTCGAGCTGCTCTTCATCGACCAGGTAGTGCGACACGTCCAGCGCCGCGGGCGCAAGCAGGTGCGCGCGCCCGATGGCGACGCCGCGCGAGACCGGGATGCCGTGCAAGGCGAAAGGCATGTACCGCTCCGTCAGGAACGTTTATCAATTCGGGTCAAGGCCGCCGGCCTCACTCCCCTTCACCAAAACGGTTGGCGATCAGTGCCAGCAGCGCGTCCATCGCCTCTTGTTCGTCGGGACCCTCGGTTTCGATCGTGATGGTCGAGCCGATTCCGGCGGCGAGCATCATCACGCCCATGATGCTCTTGGCATCGACCTGGCGTCCGTTGCGGGACATCTTGACCTGGCTGACGAAGCTGCCGGCGAGTTGGGTCAGCTTGGCGGACGCGCGTGCGTGCAGTCCGAGTTTATTGATGATGGTGGTGTCCCTCTGCAGCATATTTGTCGGGATGATTGGCGGTTTGATTCTGGACGGTGGTGGTGCCGACCTGCAGCACGCCCTGGGAGCCGCCGGCCAGCGCCTTGGTGGCAAGCTGGTCCAGCTTTTCGCCCCGGTAGCAGATGGCGCGCACCAGCATGGGAAGGTTGACGCCGGCCAACACGCGCACGCGGCCCGGCTCGGCCAGCCGCGCGGCGATATTGGCGGGGGTGGCGCCGAAGATGTCGGTCAGGACCAGCGCGCCGTTGTCCTCGCAGATGGCATCCAGGCGGCGCCTGGCCTCGGCCAGCACGGCGGCGGGATCGGCTTCGGGAAGGACGTCGATGGCTTCCAGCCGCTGCGGCTGGCCACAATAGACGTGGGCGGCGCAATCGCGCAGGGCTGACGCCAGCGGGGTGTGCGCGATGATCAGGATGCCTGCCATGATGGTGAATCCGTTGGATTGCCCCGATTGTAGCAGGCGCCCCCCGGCGCTCCCGCTGCCTGCCCGGGCCGGCGGCGCCTAGCTGCCGGCAGCGCCGACCGCGTGCTCGAGCGCGTCGATGAACATCGCCGCGACATGGAAGCCGGTCTGCTGGGTAATCTCCTGGAAACAGGTCGGGCTCGTCACATTGACCTCGGTCAGGTAGTCGCCGATCACGTCCAGGCCGACCAGCAGCAGGCCCTGTTCCCACAGCCCCGGCGCCAGCGCCTCGGCGATCTCGCGGTCGCGCCGGCTCAGCTCCTGGGCGCGGCCGGTGCCGCCCGCGGCAAGGTTGCCGCGCACCTCGCCGGCCATCGGCACGCGCGCCAGCGAATACGGCACCGGCACGCCGCCGATCAGCAGCACGCGCTTGTCGCCGTCCTTGATCGCCGGGATATAGCGCTGCACCATCAGCGAGCGGGCGCCGTCCTGGCCCAGCGTCTCGACGATCGCGGCCAGGTTCATGCCGTCGGCGCCGACCCGGAACACGCCCATGCCGCCCATGCCGTCGAGCGGCTTGACGATGATGTCGCGGTGCTCGGCGTGGAAATCGCGGATACGCGCCAGGTCGCGCGTCACCAGCGTCGGCGTGATGAATTCCGGATACTGGGCAATCGCCAGCTTCTCGGAATGGTCGCGGATCGCGCGCGGCTTGTTGAAGACGCGCGCGCCCTGCGCCTCGGCCAGTTCCAGCAGCCAGGTGCTGGTCACGTATTCCATGTCGAAGGGCGGGTCCTTGCGCATCAGCACCGCATCGAAGGCCGACAGCGGCTCGAGCGCGCTGTTGCCTTCGCGGTACCAGGCGCCGTGTCCTTCGCCGCCGTCTTCGCCGGTCAGGTGCAGGCGCGTGGCCACGGTCTCGACCGTGCGACCGGACAGCGCCAGCTGCGGCTGCAGGCACCAGTACAGCTCATGGCCGCGCGCGGCGGCCTCGGCCATCATGGCGTAGGTGGAGTCCTTGTAGGTCTTGAAGGTCTCCAGCGGATCGGTGATGAAGAGGATGCGCATGGCGGCGTTCAGATGATCGGGTTGGGGTCGGTCTTCTCGAGCTCCAGCGACGCCGCCAGCAACGCCAGCCGCGCCACCACGCCATACATGTAGAAGCGGTTCGGCACCGCCGCGCCGGGCTTGGCGTGGCTGTCCGGGATGCCGTTGGGAGCGAACGCCAGCGGCACGAAATGCATGCCGGGCGCATTCAGGTTCTCGTCGTTGCCGCGGCCGGTGTGCACGCGGTAGAAGCCGCCCACCACATAGCGGTCGATCATGTACACCACCGGTTCGGCCACCGCCTCGTTGACCTTCTCGAAGGTGTGCACGCCCTCCTGGATGATGACGTCGCTGACCTCCAGGCCCTCCTTGACCACGCTCATCTTGTTGCGCTCTTTCCGGTTCAGGCCCTTGATCTCGGACGGATCGCGCACGGTCATGATGCCCATGCCATAGGTGCCGGCATCGGCCTTGACCACCACGTACGGCGTTTCCTTGATGCCGTACTCGCGGTACTTCTTGGCGATTTTCTTCAGCACGCCCTCGACCGCGTCGGCCAGTTCTTCCTCGCCCACGCGCTCGTGGAAATTCACGCCGGTGGTACGGGCGAAGTACGGGTTGACCATCCACGGGTCGATGTCGATCAGCTTGGCGAACTTCTTCGCCACCTCGTCATAGGCGGAGAAGTGGCTGCTCTTGCGGCGAGTGGACCAGCCGGCGTGCAGCGGCGGCAGCAGGTACTGCTCGTTGATGTTTTCCAGGATCGGCGGAATGCCGGCCGACAGGTCGTTGTTGAGCAGGATCGAACAGGGGTCGAAGTCCTTCAGCCCCAGACGCCGGCCCTTGGTGCCCAGGCGGGCCAGCGGCTCGACCACCAGGGTCTGGCCATCGGGCAGCTCGATCGGAGTCGGCTCGGTGATTTCGTCGGAAAGCGAGCCCAGGCGCACGTTCAGCCCGGCCTGGCGCATGATCAGCGACAGCCGCGCCACGTTCTGCAGGTAGAACATATTGCGGGTGTGGCGCTCAGGAATCAGCAGCAGGTTCTTTGCATCGGGGCAGATCTTCTCGATCGCGGCCATCGCCGCCTGCACCGCCAGCGGCAGCATCTCGGGGGCCAGGTTGTTGAAGCCGCCCGGGAACAGGTTGGTGTCGACCGGCGCCAGCTTGAAGCCGGCGTTGCGCAGGTCCACCGAGCAATAGAACGGGGGCGTATGCTCCTGCCATTCCAGCCTGAACCAGCGCTCGATGGACGGGGTCGCGTCCAGGATCTTCTTTTCCAGTTCGAGCAGTGGACCGTTCAGCGCGGTGATGAGATGCGGGACCATATCCATCCTATAGATCGTCTTAATCGTTCGCCCCGATTGTAGAGGAACGGCCAACCAGGCGCTGGCACACCCTTTATAAGGATATGCAGCGCCTGGCATAAGGGATAACCATATGGGGATGGGCGGCGTGAAATAAAGAGGGCGCCGCCGGCGCTGCGCGCGGCCAAAAAAAAAGCGCGGCGATGCCGCGCTTTTAAATGGCCTGACAGATACGGGGAGCGTTCTGCAGGTGGAGGAAACTGCCTCAATGGCAATGTATGTGCGCCGCACATTAAAGACAATTGAAGCTTTTTAAGATCGGAGTTAAGCACTTTGCGAAAAGCCCGCGCCGCGCGCGCGGGGATTGCCGGTTAGCCCGCGCCGGCAATGGGTTCGCGGGCTTCGCTGGCGATCTGAGCGGGCGTCGCGATGGCCATTGGCCGCGTCACCGCGTGTGATGACTGCAGGCTAATGTCTGCAACCCCGCCCAACGCGACAAGGAAAAAAGCCCGGCACGCAGCCGGGCAAAACTCCTGAGAGCAGATTCCCAATCAGCTCTCCAGCACAACACCTTTGCGCTCAGCCTTCGTAGGCGGTCTCGCCGTGCGAGGTGATATCCAGGCCTTCGCGCTCTTCGTCTTCCGGCACGCGCAGGCCGATCAGCATGTCCACCAGCTTGTAGGCGACGAAGGCCACCACGCCGGACCACACCACGGTGGTCAGCACGCCTTCGAACTGAATCCACAGCTGCCCGGCGATCGAGTAGTCGTCCGCCACCTTGTTGGCGACGTAGTCGTAGATGCCGGTGCCGCCCAGGCTGGGCGCGGCGAACACGCCGGTCAGCAGCGCGCCGACGATGCCGCCCACGCCGTGCACGCCGAACACGTCGAGCGAGTCGTCCATGCCCAGCATGCGCTTGAGTCCGGTCACGCCCCACAGGCACAGCAGGCCCGCGATCAGGCCCATCACGATCGAGCCCATCGGCCCGACGAAGCCCGCGGCCGGCGTGATCGCCACCAGGCCGGCGACCGCGCCCGAGGCGCCGCCCAGCATCGACGGCTTGCCCTTGCCGATCCACTCGCCGAAGGTCCACGCCAGCACCGCGGCGCAGGTCGCCAGCAGCGTGTTGACGAAGGCCAGCGCGGCCGAGCCGTTGGCTTCCAGCGCCGAACCGGCGTTGAAGCCGAACCAGCCGAACCACAGCAGCGAGGCACCCACCATGGTGAAGGTCAGGCTGTGCGGACGGATCGCCTCGCGGCCGAAGCCGATGCGCTTGCCGAACATGAAGGCCCCCACCAGGCCGGCCACCGCGGCATTGATGTGCACCACGGTGCCGCCGGCGAAGTCCAGCGCGCCCTTCTGGAACAGCCAGCCGGCCTTGACCGTTGCCGCGGTCCCGGCGGCGGCGTCGGTGTAGGCGTCAGGGCCCGGCCAGAACCAGACCATGTGAGCGATCGGCAGGTAGGCGAAGGTGAACCACAGCGCCACGAACACCAGCACCGCCGCGAAGCGCGCGCGCTCGGCGAAGGCGCCGATGATCAGGCCGCAGGTGATGCAGGCGAAGGCGCACTGGAAGGCGAAGTAGCCCAGCTCCGGCAGCACCACGCCCTTGCTGAAGGTGGCGGCCACGGCGTCGACCGTCAGCCCCTTCATGAAGAGCCGGTCGGTGCCGCCGAAGAAGGCATTGCCCTCGGTGAAGGCAAAGCTGTAGCCGTAGATGGCCCACAGCAGCGCCACCAGCGAGAAGATCACCAGGCACTGCATCAGTACCGACAGCATGTTCTTGGAGCGCACCAGGCCGCCATAGAACAGCGCCAGGCCAGGCAGCGTCATCAGGATCACGAACGCGGTCGAGACCAGCAGCCAGGCGGTATCACCCTTGTTGGGCACGGGCGCCGCCGGCGCGGCGGCGGCTTCAGCCGGTGCGGCCGCTGCAGGCGCCA
>JABFVP010000276.1 GCA_013362725.1 Cupriavidus sp. | reverse complement strand
CCGACTCGGTATCGAGGTTGGTCTCTTCCTTCAGTTCGCGCGCGACGCCCAGCTCGGGCGGCTCGTCGCGCTCCAGGAAGCCCGTCACCAGCGCAAACATCTTTTCCGGCCACGCGGCGTTGCGCGCCAGCAGCAGCTTGTCCTGGTACTCCACCACCGCCGCCAGCACCGGCAGCGGGTTGTTCCAGTGCACGAAGCCGCAGTCCTGCTGCACGCAGGCGTGGCGGTCACGCCCGGACAGCGGCAGCACCTCGAGCGGCGCGCCGCACTGCGGGCAGAATCGGTATGACATGGGGGCTCCTGAAGTCTCGTCGTTATCAGTATGAATATGGCAGGATCCGGCCCCGCTATGCGCCGCAAGCAGCGCGCATGTCGGCGGCCAGCGCCTCCACGGTCTGCGGCTGCAAGTCCCACGAACACATGAAACGGCAGCCGCCCGCGCCGATAAAGGTGTAGAAGCGCCAGCCTTTTGCGCGCAGCGCCTCGATCGCCGGCAGCGGCAGCTCGGCGAAGACCGCGTTGGATTGCGTCGGGAACATGATGCGCACGCCCGGGATCTCGCGCATGCGCTGCTGCAGCCGTTGCGCCATCGCATTGGCATGGCGCGCGTTGGCAAGCCACACGTCGTTCTCGAGCAGGCCCAGCCACGGCGCGGAGATGAAGCGCATCTTCGACGCCAGCTGTCCGGCCTGCTTGACGCGGTAGGCAAAGTCCTCGGCCAGGCGACGGTCGAAGAACACCACCGCCTCGCCCACCGGCAGGCCGTTCTTGGTGCCGCCGAAGCACAGCACGTCGACGCCGGCGCGCCAGGTGATCTCGGAAGGATGCACGCCCAGCGACGCCACCGCGTTGGCAAAGCGCGCGCCGTCCATATGCACGCGCAGCTGCCGGCGCTTGGCGATGGCGGCGATCGCGCGCACCTCTTCGACGCTGTAGACGGTGCCGACTTCGGTCGACTGCGTCAGCGACACCACCTTGGGCTTGGGGTAATGGATGTCGGCGCGGCGCGTGACCAGCGCCTCGACCGCATCGGGGGTGAGCTTGCCGTGCTCGCCCGGTGCGGTCAGCAGCTTGGAACCATTGGAGAAGAACTCCGGCCCGCCGCACTCGTCGGTCTCGATATGCGCCAGCTCGTGGCAGATCACCGAGTGGTACGACTGGCACAGCGCCGACAGCGCCAGCGAGTTGGCCGCGGTGCCGTTGAACACGAAGAACACTTCGCAATCGGTCTGGAACAGGTCGCGGATGCGGTCGCAGACCTTCTGCGTCCAGCTGTCGTCGCCATAGGCCTGTTCATGGCCACTGCCGTTGGCTTCCAGGAAATACTTGAGCGATTCCGGGCAGAAGCCGGCGTAGTTGTCGGAGGCGAAGTGCTGCATGGTGTTCAGTGTGGAGCGGCCTGGCGCCTTACTTCTTGTCGGCCCACAGCTCGCCGCCGGTGGCCCAGTTCTCGCGCTTGATGTCGGTGATGATGATGTCGACCGCCGACGGCGAGCAGCCCAGCGTTTCGCAGCTGACGCGCGTCACTGCTTCGACAAACTTGCGCTTCTGCTCGATGGTGCGGCCTTCAAACATTTCGACGTGGAAAGTCGGCATACATGGCTCCTGTGCTTGATCAATTGTTGTGGTCCGGACCGGGGAAGCTCTCCCCTTTCAGTCCCGGTAGGAAGGATCGATTCTATCCAGTTTGCGCAGCAGCGCGGGCCATTCCAGCACGCCCTCGACCGCGCCATCGTCATGGAGCTGCGCGGAGGTCTTGTCCGCCACGGCGGCGTCGGGCTGGACCAGCGCGCCGCCGGCCTGCGCCGCGATCTGGATTTCGCAAGCCTTGATCAGCGTCGCCATCAGCACATAGGCCTCGGCCACGGTGCGGCCCAGCGTCAGCGTGCCGTGATTGCGCAACAGCATGGCCGGATGCGTGCCCAGCGATGCGGTCAGCCGCGCGCCCTCGGCCGGGGTGAAGGCCAGGCCCTCGTAGTCGTGGTAAGCGATGCGCCCATGGAAACGCATGGCATGCTGCGACAGCGGCAGCAGCCCCGCCGCCTGCGCCGACACGGCGATGCCGGCGGTGTTATGCAGGTGCATCACGCACATCGCGTCGGCGCGAGCGGCATGCACCGCGGCGTGCAGCGCGAAGCCGGTGACGTTGACCGGGTGCACGGTGTCGCCGACGACTTCGCCGCGGCCGTTGATCTTGACCAGGTCGCTGGCGCGGATCTCGTCGAAGGCAAAGCCGAACGGGTTGATCAGGAAGTGGTCCGGCTCGCCCGGCACCGTGGCCGAGATATGGGTGTAGATCAGGTCATCCCAGCCCTCGCGCGCGGCCAGGCGAGAGGCCGCGGCCAGGTCGACGCGCACGCGCTGCTCCTCGGC
>JABFVP010000488.1 GCA_013362725.1 Cupriavidus sp. | reverse complement strand
AGCCCGGCTCTTTCTTCGGCCGCTCGCTGCTCAACTGTACTGTGCCGCTTTCGCGCACCTGTATATGGCGCCCGCGCCGCGCTTGCCGCATGATCCGGAAGCATTCGCACCGGCCCCAACCTCGATACAGGACCCAACCTTGCAGCACGCCACCGCCCACCGCCACTCGACCCTGATCGCCGTACTGGCCCTGACCGGCTCGATGGCCTCGCTGTGCATCGGCACCTCGTTTGCCAAGAGCCTGTTCTCGGCGCTGGGCGCGCAGGGCACCACGGCGCTGCGGGTGAGCTTTTCCGCGCTGATCCTGCTGTGCGTCTGGCGCCCGTGGCGCATGCCGCTGACCCGCGCCAACGCGCGCGCGATCGCGCTGTACGGCGCGGCGCTGGGCGCCACCAACCTGCTGTTCTACATGTCGCTGCGGACCATTCCGCTGGGGCTGGCGATCGCGATCGAGTTCACCGGGCCGCTGGCGGTGGCGGTGCTGTCGTCGCGGCGGGCGATCGATTTCCTGTGGATTGCGTTCGCGGTCACCGGGCTGCTGCTGTTGCTGCCGGTCGGCGATGCCGCGGCCACGCTCGATCCGGTCGGCATCGGCTATGCGCTGGCCGCGGGCGTGGGCTGGGCGCTGTATATCGTGTTCGGGCAGATGGCGGGCAACGCCCACGGCGGACAGGCGACCTCGCTGGGCCTGACCATGGCGGCGCTGGTGGTGCTGCCGTTCGGGCTGGCGCACGCGGGTACGGTCATGTTCAGTCCGACGCTGCTGCTGTTCGGGCTGGCGGTCGGCATCCTGTCGAGCGCGATTCCCTATTCGCTCGAGATGGTCGCGCTCAAGCGCCTGCACCGGCGCACCTTCGGCATCCTGCTGAGCATGGAGCCGGCCATGGGCGCGCTCGCCGGGCTGGTGTTCCTGCATGAGCAGCTGAGCACGGTGCAGTGGCTGGCGATCGCCAGCATCATCACGGCCTCGGTCGGCTGTACCATGACTTCGCGCGGCAAGCGCGAAGCCGGCTGAGGTTTGGCGCGGCAGCTCAGCGCGCGCTGAACCAGTCTGCCGGCAGCCGTTGCGCGCTGCGCGCCGGCTGGGCCAGCGCCAGCGAGACTTCATGCAGAAAGCTGTCCTGAGGATTGCGGCGGCTGGCAAAGCCCAGCCCTTGCAGGATGGCCAGCATGCGCCGGTTCTCGCTGAGCACGTCGCCGCGGAGGCCATGCAGCCCGGCCGCGCGCGCCAGCTCGCACAGCCTGGCGATCAGGCGCCGGCCCAGCCCCTGCCCCTGCCAGGCGTCGGCCACCACCACCGCGAACTCGGCAACCTGGCCGGACACGACATATTCGGCGCTGGCGACGATGGTCTGGCTGCCGTCCTCTCCAGGAGCTACCACCACCAGCGCCACGCCACCGTCGCCGGGCGCAGCCAGGCCGGCGACGATGTCGTCCACCACGCGTCCACCGGTCAGGAAGCGGAAGTAGCGGCTCTCCCGCGACAGCGCGTCCACCATCGCGCGCAGCGCCGCGCCATCCTGAACCCGGGTGCGGCGCAGCGTCACCTGCGTGCCCCGTCCTGCCGTCCAGCTTTCAGTCACGCCGCCGCGCGCCAAGCCCTGGAAATCCATGCTGCCACCTTCTGGATTCATAATTTGTAGCCAGAGTATAGGAGATAACCTGACTTTTGCAAATGAAGTCAGCATGCTATGCTTCGCGGAATCATGACCCCCACTGCGTCCGATCTCCGCCACTGCTCGATCGCCTCCACGCTGTCGCTAATCGGCGAAAAGTGGACGATCCTGATCCTGCGCGACGTTTTCCACGGCGTAGCGCGCTTCGACGACTTCCTGCGCCGGCTGGAATGCTCGCCGGCGGTGCTGTCGGCACGGCTCAAGACGCTGACCGACGCCGGCCTGCTGCGCAAGGTCGGCTACCGCGAACCCGGCGAACGCGAGCGCTTCGAGTACCGCCCGACCCGCGCCGCGGTGGAGCTGCTGCCGGTGCTGGTCGGCCTGATGCAATGGGGCGACTGCCACATGGCGTCCGACGGCGGCCCGGTCGAGATCCGTTCGCGCGCGAATGGCAAGCGGGTGCGCGCGGCGCTGGTCGACGAGGACGGCGCCGAGGTGTCGCCGCGCGACATGCAGATCATCCCGGTGCAAAAGCCCAACGGCGGCTGATCTCCCGGCCTTCCTTACCGCTGGCGCCGCACCGCACCAGCGCAATCCACCGCACTGCACCATGAGCGTGCCGCGCACCACCCGCCCGCCCCACCACAGCGCATTCAACCCGCTTGCGCCCCCCCCGGCCGGCCTTCAGACGCCATTGCCCGTCACATAACAGGCTGGCACACCCCTTGCGGAATCGGGTCCGGGCCCGTCAACGGCGACC
>JABFVP010000054.1 GCA_013362725.1 Cupriavidus sp. | reverse complement strand
ACGCCGGCCTGAAGCAGGATGACATCGACTGGTACGAGCTGAACGAAGCCTTTGCCGCGCAATCGCTGGCCGTGCTGAACACGCTGGGCCTGGACCCGGCCAAGGTCAACCCGATGGGCGGCGCCATTGCACTGGGCCAACCGCTGGGTGCCACGGGGGCGATCCGTTCGGCCACCGTCGTGCATGCGCTCAAGCGCAAGAACCTGAAGTACGGCATGGTCACCATGTGCGTCGGCATGGGGCAGGGCGCCGCCGGTATCTTCGAACGCGTCTGACGCTCGCTGCTGCGCGGGGGCTCCGGTCAACTCCTGCTGCAGCCCGGATTCCCCTCATCAAGGGGCCGCACCGGCGAACCGGCACAACCGGTTCCGTCGGTGCCCATCAACAAGTAGAAGGGCGCAGAGCCCGCGTTTCATGACAGGAGACGGCATGCAGACGCAGACATTGCAGGTGGAAGGCGGGGCGCGCATCGCTGTACGCCGCTACCGGCCCGAAGGCGCGCCGCGCGCCAGCATCGTCATCGGCGGCGCCATGGGCGTTCGCCAATCCTTCTACGAACCCTTTGCCGCCTGGCTGGCGCGACAGGGGCATGAGGTCTGGACCTTCGACTACCGCGGCAGCGGCGACTCGCTTGACGGCGCGTCGCTTCGCGACGTGAAGGCCGACCTCTTCGACTGGGCGCGCGACTACGAGGCGGTGATCGATGCCGCCAAGGCCGCGGCGCCAAGCCAGCCGTTGTATTTGCTCGGCCACAGCCTGGGTGCGCAGTTGCCCGGATTTCTCCAGCGGCCGGATCAGGTCGATGGCCTGGTCAGCATTGCGGCCGGCAGCGGCTACTGGCGCGAGAACGCGCCGAAGCTCAAGCGCAGCATCCTCTATTTCTGGTTCGTGCTCGTGCCGCTGGCCACGCGCATCTGGGGCTACTTCCCGGGGCGCAAGCTGCGCAAGGTGGGCGACCTGCCGCGCGGCGTGATCCTGCAGTGGCGCAAGTGGTGTCTCAATCCGCGCTACAGCGTGGGTGCCGAGGGCGAGCTGGCTGCGCAGAGCTATGCGCGCGTGCGCTTTCCGGTCCTGGCCTTGTCGATGACCGACGACGAGTTGATGACCCTGGCCGGCACGCACAGCCTGGTGAGCTTCTACAAGGCCGCGCCAACCGCCGTCGAGCGCATTGCGCCGGCTGACGTGCAGGCAAGGCGCATCGGCCACTTCGGTTTTTTCCGGGAACAGTTCAGCCAGAACCTGTGGCCCGAGGTGGTCCACAAGATGCAGCGCCTTGGCGCCATCACTGCGGTGCAGCAAGCCGGCGTCGCGCACACGACTGCCTGAGGCCGGGGCCCGTCGCACACTGCGGCCATCATGAGCACCACACATCCCTTCGACCAAGCCCTGCGGCTCTCGCACAGCGACTTGCGCGCCGGCCTGTTCACCGGCCAGACCAGCCCCGACTACTGGAACATGGTCGGGCCATTTGGTGGCGCCACGGCGGCCATCGTGCTGCAGTCGGTGCTGCAGCATCCCGACCTGCTGGGGGAGCCGGTGGCCCTGACGGTGAACTTCGCCGCGGCAATCGAGGACGGTGAATTCGAGGTGCAGGCCACGCCGGTACGAACCAACCGATCCACCCAGCACTGGACCGTGACGATCTCGCAAGAAGGCGAGGTCAACACCACTGGCACCGTGTTCACCGCGCTGCGCCGCGAAACCTGGGGCGCAGGCGACCTGCCCATGCCCGAGGTGCCGCGCCCCGGCGACGTGGAGCGCATCGCCATCGGCCCGCAGGGTGTGGCCTGGCTGTCGCAATACGAGATGCGCCCGATCAGCGGGAAGCCGCCCGCCGAGTGGGACGGCAGCGGCACGCACAGCGAAAGCCGCGTGTGGCTGCGCGAAGCGTCGCCCCGGCCGCTGGACTTTCCGGCGCTGGCCGCCATGAGCGACATGTTCTTCCCGCGTGTCTGGCTGCGTCGCGCCACGCGCGTGCCAGCCGGCACCGTGTCCATTACCACCTACTTCCACGCCGATGCGCGCGTGCTGGCCGAGGTGGGTACGGGCTACCTCCTGGGTCGCGCGCATGCGCAGCAGTTCTTCAACGGCTATTTCGACCAGAGCGCGCACTTGTGGAGCGAAGCCGGGAAGTTGCTGGCCACCAGCAACCAGATCGTCTACTACAAGGAGTGAGCCTGCCATGACCGCATCAGCCAAGGCCGCCCTCGTCGTCGGTGCCGGCGACGCCACCGGCGGCGCCATTGCCCGGCGCTTCGCGCAGGAAGGCTACGTGGCTTGCGTGACCCGGCGCAGCCTCGAGAAGCTGCAGCCCCTGGTGGCGCAGATCGAGAGCGAAGGCGGCCGGGCGCGAGCCTTTGCCAGCGATGCGCGCAAG
>JABFVP010000142.1 GCA_013362725.1 Cupriavidus sp. | reverse complement strand
GGCTGTCCCACAACGGGTTGCTCATGGCTGGCTCGGCGCGGGCTGCGCCAGCATTGCCGGCGACAGCGCGTACGACGCGGCCTGCAGATACAGGCCGCGTCCTTCCATCAGGCCGCGCTCATTGGCCGCGGCAGGCAACGAGGCCGGAGACGGTGCGGGCGCGGGCATGGTCGGCGAGGCCGGCAGTGCGGGCGACGCAGGCAATGCGGGTGGCGGTGCCGGCGGCTGCGGCGGCGGCGCGGGCGGCGCGCTCAGGTCGGTCGGCACGGTGTAGGTGAAGCGCCGCCAGTCGGACGCCAGGTTCCAGTCGCGCGTGTTGACGGCATTGATCTGGAACGGCTTGGGCAACTGCGACAGGTCCAGCCGCATGCGCACTTCGGCGTTGTAGGTCTCGCCGGGCTTGACCGCGTTGCGCTCGAACACGCGCCAGCCGCGCACGCGCTGGATAAACTGCAGCGCGCTCTTCAGCCGCGTGAACGGCAACTGCAGGCCGCCGGTGGAGATGCGGTACTGGCGCGTCAGCGGCTGGTCCGACAGTCGCACGCTGCGGGTGGTGTTGACCGGCTTGTCGTCGAACCAGTACCAGCGCGAGCGCGACAGCTGGAAGTCGACCGCGAAATACAGCGAGATGCCCTTGTGCAGTGCGTCCTCGAGCGCGGGCGGCAGGTCGAAGTCAAAGCTGGCGGCAAGCTCGAAACCGCCGTCCTGGTATTCGATGCGCGCTTCGGTGGCCTCGATGACCTGTGCCTGTGCGGCGCGCGGCAGCCACAGCGCGGCGGCCAGCGCCAGCAGCAGCGCCAGTGCCCAGCGCGCCAGCCGTCTGCGGCGGACGTCCACTTCAACGCGAAAGCCTGACAGGCGCGGCGTGCTCGGCATCGGATCAGATCAGGCGCGTTTCTGGAAGCGGGCGTAGAAGAAGCCATCGTGATCGGATGGCAGGCTGGTACCGTCGGTGCGCCCGGTGCTGTCAAGGGTGGCCTTGTCACCGTCCGCGCCCGCGGCAAGCGTTGCATGCGTGCCGGGCAGCAGCTGTCCCGGCGCCTGCAATCGTATCGCATCTGCCAGTTGCTCACCAAACCAGCGCGCCTGCTCCTCGCCCTCCGTTGGGAAAATAGAACAGGTGACATAGACCAGGATGCCGCCCGGCTTCAGCAGCGGCCACAGTTGCGAGACGATGCGGCGTTGCTCGGTGACGAGCTTGGCGATATCGGTTTCGCGGCGCAGCCAGCGGATATCGGGATGGCGCCGCACGATGCCCGAGGCCGAGCACGGCACGTCGGCGAGGATGCGGTCGAAGGTCTGCCCGTCCCACCAGTCGGCGGGCCGGCTGGCATCGCCGACCACGATCTTTGCCGACTTGCCCAGGCGCGCCAGGTTCTCGCCGATGCGGGTGGCGCGCTGCGCGTCGCTTTCGACCGCGGTCACTTCGATATCGGCCAGCTCCAGCAAATGCCCGGTCTTGCCGCCAGGCGCCGCGCAGGCATCGAGCACGCGCATGCCGTCGGCCACCTCGAGCAGCGGCGCGGCCAGTTGCGCGCCGGCGTCCTGCACCGAGACCGCGCCTTCGGCAAAGCCGGGCAGCTGGTTCACCGGCACCGCGCGCACCAGGCGCACCGCCTGCGGACCGACGACGTGGCCGGCCAGCCCCGCGTTGGCGAGATCGGTGCGGTACTGCTGCACCGACACGCGCGCGGTGTTGACGCGTACCGTCATCGGTGGCCGCACGTTGGCGCTGGCGGCCAGCGCCATCCACCGGTCGGGGTAGGCCTCGCGCAGCATGCGCAGCCACCACGGCGGCAGGTTCCAGCGCGCCTGCTCGTCGCGGTTGACTTCAGCGAGCAGGGCCTTGCGCTCGCGCAGGAAACGGCGCAGCACCGCATTGACCAGTCCGCGCGCATGCGCGGTCTTGGGTTCGGAGGCGGCCGCGCTCACGGCCTGGTCGACCACCGTGAAGGTGCTGTAACCCGGACGGCCGGCGTCGGCATCGTGGCGCGCCGGGTCGGCGCCGTCGTGCCGCTCGCGCGGGCCCGGCGCGTGTTCCAGCAACAGGGCCAGCGCTACTGCCAGCAGCGAATCGACCTGCGCGCCGGGCGGCCGCGTCACCAGCCTGGTCACCAGCGCGCGCGCGGTGCCGAACTGGCGCATGGTGCGGTAGGCGATGTCCTGCAGCGCGCCGCGCGTGGCGGCGTCGCGCACGCGGTCCAGCTTCAGTTGCGCGGCGGCGTCCTCGATCGCCTGGGGCAAGGCCGTGCCTTCGCTGACGGCGCGCACCGCGGCGGCGGCACCAAGCATCTGGAAGGCAAGCGAATCGGGAGGCAGGCGCATATCGGTCGGGCGGCGGATCAGGCAGCGGGTCAGGCGGTGAATCGGGAAGGCGCGGGGCGCGGGCCAAAAAAAGCCCGCCGGTCCACGCGGAACAGCGGGCAGTTTACCTTGTGACGGGGCCGCGCCCCGGATTTCCGGCGGTTCAGGCCGGGTAGGTGCCGGTCTGGGCCATCTGCATCAGGCGCGCGATGCGTTCCTCGGTGGCCGGATGGGTCGAGAACAGGTTGGCGATGCCGCCGCCGGACAGCGGGTTCATGATCATCATCTGCGCCGTGGCCGGATGTTCCTCGGCCGCCTGGAACGGGATGCCCTGCGCGTAGCGGTGGATCTTGTCGAGCGCGCTGGCCAGCGCCTGCGGGTCGCCGCTGATCTCGGCGCCGCCGCGGTCGGCTTCGAATTCACGCGCGCGCGAGATCGCCATCTGGATCAGCGAGGCCGCCAGCGGCGCCAGGATCGCGACGGCAATGCTGGCGATGGGGTTGGTGCGGTTGCCGTTTTCGTCGCGCCCGCCGAAGAACATCGCCATATTGGCCAGCGCCGAGATCGCGCCGGCCATGGTGGCGGCGATGGTCGAGGTCAGGATGTCGCGGTGGCGCACATGGGCCAGTTCGTGGGCCATCACGCCGCGCAGTTCCCGCTCGGACAGCACGCGCAGGATGCCGGTGGTGGCCGCCACCGCGGCGTGTTCGGGGTTGCGGCCGGTGGCAAAGGCGTTGGGCGCGTCTTCGTTGATCAGGTAGACACGCGGCATCGGCAGGCCGGCGCGCTGCGCCAGGTCCTGCACCATGCCGTAGAACTGCGGCGCGCTGCCGGCATCGACTTCCTGCGCGTTGTACATGCGCAGGACCATCTTGTCCGAGAACCAGTAGGAGAAGAAATTCATGCCCAGCGCGATCAGCAGCGCGAACATCATGCCGCTGCGCCCGCCGATCATGCCGCCGATGACGATGAACAACGCCGTGATGGCCGCCATCAGCATGAAGGTCTTGACCCAGTTGAACATTGCGGTGATCTCCGTGTAATCGTGACGCGCCACGGAAAAAGGTGACGCGATGCCCGTTAGATAGGGGCCGATTGCAGAAAATTCAACGGCCGTTCAATGGCATCCGCCATGTAGCGCGCAGGGCGCTGTCTGCCGCACTTCACGCCGCACTTCACGCCGCACTTCGCGCCCCATGTGCGGCAAAAGGGTGGGTGCTCACGCCGCCGCGGCGCCGTTGTCGGGCACTACGCAGCGCGTGCCAGGCGGCAGAGGCAGGGCTTGCAGGAACTGCTGCGCCGGCTGGCGGCGGCCGCCCGGCTTCTGCAGCTCGGTGACCTGCAGCGCGCTGCCCTCCCCGCACGCGATCAGGATGCCGGCGGCATCGGCCGCCAGCACCGTGCCGGGCGGATGCGGCAGGCTGCTGGCCGCCGCCAGCGGCACGGCGTGCCAGCACTTGATCACGGTGTCGCCTACCTGCACGGTGGCGCCCGGGAACGGGTTGAAGGCACGCACCTGGTTGGCCAGCGCCGCGGCGGGGCGGCGCAGGTCCAGCGGCGCTTCGTCCTTGGCGATCTTCTCGGCGTAGGTGACGCCTTGCTCCGGTTGCGGCGTGGCCGGCAGCGGCCGGCCGGCATCCAGATGCCGCAGCGCGTCGACGATCATGCGCGCGCCGAGCGCGGCCAGGGTGTCGTGCAGCGTGCCGGTGGTGTCGTCCGCGCCGATCGGCACCGCCTCGCGCGTGAGCATGTCGCCGGTGTCCAGGCCCTCGTCCATCTGCATCAGCGTGATGCCGGTCTCGGCGTCGCCCGCCTCGATGGCGCGGTGGATCGGCGCCGCGCCGCGCCAGCGCGGCAGCAGCGAACCATGGATATTCAGGCAGCCCAGCCGCGGCAGCGCCAGCACCTCGGCCGGCAGGATCAGGCCGTAAGCCGCCACCACCATCACATCGGGCGCGAGGCCGGCCAGCGTTTCGATCGCCGCGGCGGCCTCTTCCGGATACTTGCCCTGGCGGCGCAGCGAACGCGGCTGCAGCACCGGCCCCAGGCCGTTGGCGACGGCGAACTGCTTCACCGGGCTGGCCTGCAGCTGCATGCCGCGGCCGGCGGGCCGATCGGGCTGGGTCAGCACCGCGACCACCGGAAAGCCGGCGGCGTGGATGGCTTCCAGCGCGACGCGCGCAAACTCGGGCGTGCCGGCAAAGGCGACACGCAAGGGGCTGGCTTGGGACATGGCAGGTTTCCGTGGCCTGAAATGGCGCCGGCCGCTATAGCGGCCGGTATCGTGGTTCTTCGGAAGTCATAAAGATAACAGACCCTGCGCCGCTGCCGCACCCGGGTGGCCGGAATCCGGCGCGCTGTTACATCTTTATTGCCGTCACGGCGGCTTACATGCGGGTGCGTTCGCGCTTCTGCAGCTTGCTCTTGATGCGGTTCAGCTTGAGCGGCGACAGGTATTCGACGAAGACCTTGCCGCGCAGATGATCGATCTCGTGCTGGATGCAGACCGCCAGCAGGTCGTCGGCGTCGAGCTCGAAGCTTTCGCCCTTCTCGTTGAGCGCGCGCACGCGCACGCGGTCAGGGCGTTCGACCCGGTCATAGACCTCGGGCACCGACAGGCAGCCCTCTTCCCACACCTTGCGGTTGTCGCTGGCCCAGACGATCTCCGGATTGATGAAGACCTGGAGCTGGTCGCGCGTTTCCGAGACATCGATCACCACCACCTGCTCGTGCACGTTGACCTGGGTCGCGGCCAGGCCGATGCCGGGCGCTTCGTACATGGTTTCCGCCATGTCCTTGACCAGCTGGCGGATGCGGTCGTCCACCGCGGCCACGGGTTTGGCGACGGTGTGCAGGCGGGGATCGGGGTAGGTCAGGATGTCGAGTTTTGCCATGATGCTGGGGCGCAACGCCGGCTGCTGCCGGCAACCGGGCCGCGTTGCGGCGGCGGATGTTTACATGCAGAATCGGGGCGCAAGTACAAAAATTCAAGGCGCGCCGCAACAGGCACGCTCTCCCGGGTCAATCCGGCCGAACCACCGGCCGGTCAGGAAAATGCGCGATCTTACCAAAGAACACCAGGCGGCGTCGGGCCGCAGGCTGCACGCGTTCATCCCCAGATTTCTTGTTTATCCGTTACTGAGTGCCGCGGCCTTCACCGCCGCGCTGCCCGCACTGGCGGCGGACCTGACGGTCACGCCGGCCCAGCAGGCCGAAGCCCAGCGCAGCGCCCGGCACGGCATTCCGGTGGCCGAGCTTGCCGCCAACGCGCCATCGCAATATACGGTGCGCACTGGCGACACGCTGTGGGGCATCTCGGGCCGCTTCCTGCGCCAGCCGTGGCGCTGGCCCGAGTTGTGGGGCATGAACCGGCAGCAGATCCGCAATCCGCATCTGATCTACCCGGGCCAGATCCTGTATCTGATCCAGCGCGACGGGCGTGCGTGGCTGTCGACCACGCCCGGCGGCGGGGATACCGTGCGCCTGTCGCCGCAGATGCGCAGCGGCGCCGCTGACGGCGCCGCCATCCTTAGCATCCCTGCCGCCGAGATCGAGCCCTTCCTGATCCGCCCGCTGGTGGTCGACCAGGGCACGCTCGACACCTCGGCGCGCATCGTCGCAGTGTCTGAATCTCGTGTGATCCTGGGCCGCGACGACACCGGCTACGCACGCGGCATCCCAGCCGACGCGCCGCAAGGCAGCGACTGGCAGGCCTACCGTCCACTCACCCCGGTGCGCGATCCCGTGACTCAGGCCGTGCTCGGCTACGAGGCCGAATATGAAGGCAATGTGCGCCTGGCGCGCGGCGCGCAAGGGCCGGACGCGGTCTCGACTATGCAGGTCACGCAGGCCAGGCAGGAGATGGGCGTCGGTACGCTGCTGATGCCACAGCCCGCGCGCGAAGCCTTGCGCTACGTGCCGCACGCGCCCGATGCCCAGCTCGACGGCCGCGTCGCCAAGGTCTATGGCGGGGTGGAGTTCGGTGGCGCGAGGCAGGTGGTGGTGCTCAACCTCGGCAGCCAGGCGGGGGTGGAACCGGGCCATGTGCTGGCCCTGTCGCGCACCGGCGAAACCGTGACCGACAAGACCGACAGCAACCGCGCCATCCGGCTGCCGGACGAGCGCTACGGGCTGGCCTTCGTCTTCCGCGTGTTTCCCGGCGTCTCGTATGCGCTGGTCACAGATGCTTCCAATGTGATCGCGGTCGGCGACCGCGCCACCTCGCCGCGCTGAGCCGCACTTGGTGACCTCTCCTGCGGCGCCTGTCGGCGCCGCATCCCCTTGCCCTGCCGGCGCCGGCGCGCCAGGCGCCATCCGCGATGCCGACGACCTGAAGGCCTGGCTGCAACTGGCCTCTGCCCCCGGTGTCGGCCCGGTTGCTGTTCGCTTGCTGCTGGCGGCGTTCGGGTTGCCGCGCCAGGTGTTGGCGCAGAGCGTGACGGCACTGTCGGCCGTGGTTCCGACCAAGCTGGCCCGTGCGGTACTGGCCCCACCGGCGAACGGACTGCCGACGCTGGTCGAACGCACACTGGCGTGGCTCGGTGCGCCCGGCAATCACCTGTTGACGTTGGCCGACGACAACTACCCGCGCCGCCTGTTCGACCTGCACGATCCGCCGCCGCTGCTATATATCAAAGGCGATCCCGCGCTGCTGGCCCGCCCGGCAGTCGCCATCGTCGGCGCGCGCAATGCCACCGCGCAGGGCAAGCGCGATGCGCAGGCGTTCGGGCGCGAACTGTCCGACGCGGGCCTGACGGTGATCTCCGGCCTGGCGCTGGGGATCGACGCCGCCGCCCATGCCGGGGGCCTGCTTGGCTGCGGTGGCACCGTCGCGGTCACGGGCACGGGAGCCGACCGGGTCTATCCCCCAGACAACCTGGCCCTGGCCCATGAGGTTGCCCAGCGGGGCGCGGTGGTCACCGAATTCCCGCTCGGCATGCAGGGCTTGCCGGCCAACTTCCCACGCCGCAACCGCATCATCGCGGCGCTGGCACACGGGGTGCTGGTGGTGGAGGCTGCGGCGCGATCGGGCTCGCTGATCACCGCGCGGCTGGCCGCCGAACTCGGGCGCGAGGTGTTTGCGGTGCCGGGATCGATCCACGCGCCGCTGTCGCAGGGTTGCCACCTGCTGATCCGCCAGGGGGCCAAGCTGGTGGAGCGCACCGAGGACGTGCTGGAGGAAATCAATCTGGGGCCGGCCACACCGGTCCGTTGTGATCTTCCCGCGCCGGCTCAGCCTTCGGACCAGTCTGAATTTGCCGATTCCACCGACCCCCTGCTGGCCGCCCTCGGCTACGATCCGGTTACGCTGGATGCGCTGTGCGAGCGCAGCGGCCAGCCCCCGGACGCCGCCGCGGCGCGCCTGCTGGAACTGGAACTGGCCGGCCATGCCGAGCGTCTACCCGGAAACCTGTTCCGACGCCTTGCATGAAAGCCGCGCCGGGGCCGCGCGCGCAATACCGATACAATCGCCGGCTGTCCGTGTGTCGCGGGCAGCTCATGTTTCCGATGCCATGACCGTTTACTTTCCTGAACGTGATGCCGGCGCCATCGCCGACTGCCTGGCGGCGCGGCCGCAGGGCCGCCTGGTGGCTTGCCTGTGCGCGCAGTGGTGCGGCACGTGCCGGGACTACCGGGTGGCGCTGACGGCGCTGGCCGCGCGCCATCCGGAAGATTGCTTTGTCTGGATCGATATCGAGACCCATGCCGATGCGCTTGGCGATATCGATATCGAGAATTTTCCGACCGTGCTGGTACAACCGGCCGCGGGTGGCACGCCGCAGTTCTATGGCACGCTGCTGCCGCATATCGAGGTGCTGGAGCGCATGCTCACGCGTGGCGCGGCGATGCCGGCGCCAGCGGAAGACGTGCCCGAGGTGCTGGACTGGTTGCTTGGCGGGGGGCGCGGCGGCGCCTAGGCGGCGCGCGCGACGGCAGGCGAGCCGCCACGGGGCTGGCTTGCACCGCCGTCGAAACCGCGCTTATTATTGGCGCCTCATAGCCCCCCGGCGTTCTGATTACTACGTTTGCAGTGCAATTAGCGGGTTGCCGGATGCAGCCCGCAAGGACCCTTCCCATGTCAAAAGCCCTCATCATCGCGGAAAAGCCGTCGGTCGCGGCGGATATCGCCCGTGCCCTCGGGGGGTGTACCAAGCACGACGAGTATTTCGAGAGCGACGACTACGTGCTGTCCTCCGCCGTCGGTCACCTGGTCGAGATCGCCGCGCCGGACGAATACGAGGTCAAGCGCGGCAAATGGAGCTTCGCCAACCTGCCGGTGATTCCGCCGCACTTCGACCTGCGCCCGATCGCCAAGACCGAGTCGCGCCTGAAGGTGCTGAACCGTCTGATCAAGCGCAAGGACGTGACCGCGCTGATCAATGCCTGCGACGCGGGGCGCGAAGGGGAACTGATCTTTCGCCTGATCGCGCAGCAGGCCAAGGCCAGGCAGCCGGTGCGCCGGCTGTGGCTGCAATCGATGACGCCGCAGGCGATCCGCGACGGCTTTGCCGCGCTGCGCGAAGACGAAGACATGCTGCCGCTGGCCGACGCCGCGCGCTGCCGCTCCGAGGCCGACTGGCTGGTCGGCATCAACGGCACGCGCGCCATGACCGCGTTCAACAGCAAGGGCGGCGGCTTCTTCCTGACCACCGTGGGCCGCGTGCAGACGCCGACGCTGTCGATCGTGGTCGAGCGCGAAGAGAAGATCAAGCATTTCGTGCCGCGCGACTACTGGGAAGTGCGCGCCGAGTTCATCGCCGCGGCCGGCCTGTACGAGGGCCGCTGGTTCGATCCCAAGTTCAAGAAGAGCGAATTCGATCCCGAGGCGCGCGAGTCGCGCCTGTGGAGCGAGGCCGAGGCCAAGAGCATCGTTGCCGCCTGCCGCGACAAGCCCGGCACCGTCACCGAGGAATCCAAGCCGTCGACGCAGCAGTCGCCGGCGCTGTTCGACCTGACCACGCTGCAGCGCGAGGCCAACTCGCGCTTCGGCTTCTCGGCCAAGAACACGCTCGGCCTGGCGCAGGCGCTTTATGAAAAGCACAAGGTCCTGACCTACCCGCGTACCGACGCGCGCGCGCTGCCCGAGGACTACCTGGACACGGTCAAGCAGACCATGGACATGCTCGCCGACAGCTCGCCCAACTACCTGCCGCACGCCAAGAAAATCCTGGCGCAGGGCTGGGTCAAGCCGAACAAGCGGATCTTCGACAACACCAAGATCAGCGACCACT
>JABFVP010000144.1 GCA_013362725.1 Cupriavidus sp. | reverse complement strand
AGCGCCTATCGCGGTGCCTGCGGCTGCGCGGGCGCAGGCGTGCCGGCGGGAGCTGCCGGCGCTGCCGGCGCCGGTTCCGCGCCGGCGTCCTCGTCGTCCCCGTAGTCCGGCAACGCGGTGTTCTCGCCGAGCAGGTAGCGCCGCCGCTGCAGGTACGCGTCGCGCACAAAGGCGTACTTGTCCAGCGCCGCCAGCTTGAGCAGGTCGGTCGCGCCCAGCAGGTTGGTGCGCACGTCGACCACGTTCATCCCATACACCGAGTTGCGCACCGCCGGCTCGGCATAGGTGGTGGGATCGAACCAGAAATTCACATACAGGCCCGCGCCGTCGCGGAACGAGCTGGGGCCGAACAGCGGCAGCACCAGGTAGGGCCCTGACGGCACGCCCCACGTGCCCAGCGTCAGCCCGAAGTCCTGTGAGTGCTTCGGCAGCCCGGCGGGCGTGGCGATATCGATCAGCCCGCCCAGGCCCAGCACGGAATTCATCGCCACCCGCATAAAGCTCTCCGCCGCCGCCACGCCCTTGCCCTGCAGCAGGTTGTTGGCAAAGTTGCCGATGTCCGCGAGGTTCGAATAGAAGTTGCTGACCGCCGTGCGCACCGGCTCAGGCGTGACCGCCTTGTAGCCCTTGGCCACCGGCACCGCGACATACTCGTCCAGCTTGTCGTTGACGGTGAAGATGGCGCGGTTCATCGGCTCCAGTGGATCATCCGGGCTGGCTTGCGGCCCGGTGGCGCAGCCCGCGAGCATGGTCGCGGCGATGGTGGTGATGGCGAACGTCGGAAAGCGAAGAGGAAGGGGCATCGAGGCAAACAGGATCGGTCGCGCGAGCGGGAAGGGGTGGCAGGGTTCAGGGTTCAGGGGCGGGCCGGCTGGTCCGGTCCGGGATGGCGATCTTCGCGCGGACGGCCCATCAGGATCGGCTGGAAGAACACCGCGCCGACCAGCGTGCAGGCCAGCGCCAGCGCCAGCAGCTTGCCCATGCTGGCGGTACCGGGATGCTGCGACAGCCACAGGCTGCCGAAGGCGACCGCGGTGGTGGCCGCACTGTACAGCACGGCGTGCGTCAGGCTGGACTGCAGCAGCTGGGTCTTGCCGTGCCGCCAGGCAATCACGTAGTAGATCTTGAAGGCGACGCCCACGCCCAGCAGCAGCGGCAGCGCGATCACGTTGGCGAAGTTCAGCGCAATGCCGAACACCACGCACAGCTCCAGCGTGACGATGGCCGACACCAGCAGCGGGATCAGCGTGCGCAGCACGTCGCCGAAGCGGCGCAGCGTGATCCACAGCAGGACGGTGATCGACAGCACCGCCCAGGCGCCGGCCTGCGCAAACGCGGTCATGATGGTATCGGCCGAGCCCCGGATCGCGATCGGTCCGCCGGTGGCGGCGGGCGCCACGCGCTGCACCGCGGCGATAAAGCGTGCCAGTGCGGCTTCGCGCTGCGCGCTGGCGGGCGGCGGCAGGCGTGGGCTGACATTGACCAGCGCGCGCCCGTCCGGGGCGATCCAGTCGCGCACCAGCTCGGGCGGCAACGTCTGCTGGCTGACCGCTTGCGGCGTCAGCGCCAGCTTCAGTCTGGCCAGGGCAAGCTGCAGCGGCAGGGCGATGGCGCGCTCGGCGCGGTCGCGCGTGGGCGCATCGGCCGCGGCCAGCTTTTTCAGCGTGGCGGACAGGTGCGCCGCTTCGGCGGCGCCAGGACCGGGATGCTCGTCGGCGGCGATGGCCAGCTGCCGCGCGGCATTGCGCAGCGCATTGACGCGCGCGCTGTCGGTGGCGGGCGCCGCGGTCGGCTGCGTCAGCGCCGGCATCAGCGCGGCCGAGGCCTGGCCGATGGCCTGCAGCTTGGGTGGCTGGTCTTCGGGAATAAAGCTTTGCAGCGTGACCGCGCGCGCGACTTCGGGCAGCGCCGCGAGCTGGCCCGCAAGCGCGTGCGCGGCCGGCAGCGATGGCGCCAGCACGCTGACATCGTCGGTGCCGGACTGCGGCGCGTCCTTCAGCGCCAGCAGCGTCGCCATCGATTCGGACTGCGGATCCTTCAGGTGCAGCGGGTCGAAGTCGAAGCGCAGGTGCGGCAGCAGCGGCGCGCCCGCGAGGATGGCGAGCAGCGTCACCAGCAGCACCGGCTTGCGGTAGCGGTCGAAGAAGCGGTCCGCCGGCGCCAGCCAGGCAAAGCCCGGCGCCGCGGATTCGCCGCCGGGCCTGAGCACCGCGATCAGCGCCGGCAGCAGTGTAAAGGTGGTGGCGAACGCCACCATCATGCCCACGCCGGCGATCAGGCCCAGTTCGGCCACGCCGCGGTAGTCGGTGGGCAGGAAGCAGAAGAAGGCCGCCGCCGTGGCCGCGGCGGCCAGCGCCTGCGGCGCGCCGACGGCGCGCGCGGCC
>JABFVP010000398.1 GCA_013362725.1 Cupriavidus sp. | reverse complement strand
CATTGACCAGCGCGGTATGCACGATCGGCGCGGCGCAGTAGTGAGTCACGCCCTCGTCGCGCATCAGGTCGAACACCAGCTTGGGCTCGAACTTGCGCAGGCACACGTTGACGCCCGCGCGCGCCGCCACCGTCCACGGGAAACACCAGCCGTTGCAGTGGAACATCGGCAGCGTCCACAGGTAGACCGGGTGCTTGGGCAGGTCCCACTCAAGGATGTTCGAGACGGCATTGATGGCCGCGCCGCGGTGATGGTAGACCACGCCCTTGGGGTCGCCGGTAGTGCCCGACGTATAGTTCAGCGCGATCGCATCCCACTCGTCGGCGGGCACTTGCCAGGCATACGCCGGGTCGCCGCCGGCGAGGAAGGCTTCGTAATCGGTATCGCCGAACGGTTCCGCCTGCGGGCCCAGCACATCGTGCACGGCGATCACCTTCAGCCCCGGCAGCTCCAGCGCCATCTGCCGCGCCACGTCGGCAAACTCGGTATCGGCCAGCAGCACGCGCGCCTCGCCATGGCGCAGCATGAACAGCAGGTTGGCGGCGTCGAGGCGGATATTCAGCGCATTGAGCACGGCACCGGCCATCGGCACGCCGAAATGCGCTTCCACCATGGCCGGCGTATTGGGCAGCAGCGCGGCCACGGTATCGCCCTTGCCGACGCCGGCGCGTGCCAGCGCGCTGGCCAGGCGCCGCGCACGCGCATAGGTGTCGCGCCAGTTCTGGCGCAGCGGGCCATGCACGATGGCCAGGCGATCGCCATACACCTCGGCGGCGCGGACCAGGAAATCAATGGGTGTCAGCGGCACGAAATTGGCCGCGTTGCGGGCCAGGCCGCTGTCGAAATCGGTTGGCATTACAGGTGTCTCCGCCTTATCGAGTCAATCGGGCGCTGTCATTCGGGCGCCTTGCGGCGCTGTCACTTTTTCCGGCACAAGGCTATCATCGCACACGCCGGCGCACTGTCGTCGAGACGACAAACCTGCCGCAAACCCGCGCCAGGCAAGGCTTACACGATTCTTACAGGATGCGGCGCAGCCCGCCCGTCCGTGCCATGAGCGATCCCGCAGACCCCACTTCCCTCCCCGCCCCGGCGCCCGCCGCGGTGCTGGCCGGCCATGCCTGGTTCGGCGAACTGGCCCCGGCGCACCAGACCCTGGCCGCGCGCGAAACCCTGCTGCAGTCCTTCGCCGCGGGCAGCTTCATCGCCCGGCGCGGCGAGCCCTCGCGCCACTGGATCGGCGTCGACAGCGGCCTGATCAAGCTGGCGGTGTACACGCCCGACGGCCGTGGTTGCACCTTCTCCGGCGTGCCTGCCGGCGGCTGGTGCGGCGAAGGCAGCGTGATCAAGCGCGAGGACCGCCGCTATGACGTGATCGCGATCCGCGACTCGCAGGTGCTGCTGGTGCCCGAGCCGGTCTTCAACACATTGCTGGCGCAGAGCCTGCCATTCGCCAGCTTTGTCGTGCGCCAGCTCAACGAACGCATGGGCCAGTTTATCGCCACCGTGCAGAACGACCGCCTGCTGGGGGCCGATGCGCGCGTGGCGCAGGCCATCGCGCAGCTGTTCCATCCGGACCTGTATCCGCGCACCAGCCCGGTCCTTGAACTGTCGCAGGAAGAAATCGGCCTGCTCACCGGACTCTCGCGCCAGCGCGTCAACCAGGCGTTGCGCCGGCTCGCCGATGCGGGCATGGTGCACCTGTCGTACCAGAGCATCCGCGTCACCGACTTGCCACGGCTGCGCCACTTCGGCATGTCAGAGCTGTAACGTGCCAGCCACCAGGGCCGGGATTGGCTTTCCACAAGAGCTCCGCGGCTTGCGCCGCCCGCCGAATCCTGCGACAGTTACCCGCCGCACCGCCGCCAGCTTCCGGGTCGTTTTCCGCATGCCGCTTGTCAGCCGTCACCACGTCCGCTTTGCCCGCCTGCGCTTTCCCTTTGCCGTCCATGTGCAAGCCCTGCACGGCACGGCCAGCCTGCGCGACGCCAACGCGCGGCGCGAAGTGCGGCCCGGCGACCCGTTCGTGGTGCATGCCTTCGCCCACTTCGACTGCGACCTGCCTGGCACCTGGCAGCAACCGTGTGCCATCGTCCTGACCGCCGTACCGGACAGCGACTGCCCGCGCCTGGCCGGGAAGCCCGCGGAGCGCCCGTGGTCGCGCCAGTTCGCCGGCCTGGTCTTTTCCCGCCCCGACACCGACTGGAACGCCGAGCGCCTGGCGGCGCAATGGCAAGTGCCGGCGCGCCTGGTGCGCGCGCGTCTCTTTGCCGAAGGCGAGGCGCTGCATCCGCTGCTGCGCGAGCAACGCGCCGCGCATGCGCTGCATGCGCTGGCCAGCGCCGGCGCACTGGTGCCCGCGCTGGACCAGCTGGCCGCGCATGCGGGCCTGCGTTCAGCCAGCGCACTCGCGCGCGGCTGGCACGACTGGTTCGGCATCGATGCCGCACGGCTGCTTGAAGATTGCCGCGCCGGTGGCCGCACGCTCGCACCCCCGCCAACGTGGCCGGCGCTGGTCCAGGCGGCCTGATTCGTCTTCTTCCTTTGGCGTACAGCCGCCCTCTTCACGCCCCGCGCTGTTTGTCAATCACCTCAACGCGGGTTGGGCACACTGAGGCATTTCACGCAAAATCGCGCCCGCAGGGCGGGTCAGCCACCCTGTGGGCGGGGTCCTGCATGAGCCAGTGTTCCACCACGCAGCGCCCGGCCATAACAAGAAAACCACAAAAATCAAAACTGGGATGAAAACAAAACATCTGTTCTTGACGGGTCTGGCGGCGGCCGTACTGACCGCCTGCGGAGGCGGCGGCGGAGATTCGGCGCCCACTTCCGCGCCCGCTGCCACCAAGATCACCGGCACCGCGGCCGTTGGCGCTGCATTGGGCAATGCCACGGTCCAGGCCAAATGCGCCGCGGGGAGCGGCACGGCCACCACCGCAGCGGACGGCAGCTTCACACTCAGCATCAATGGCGCCACGCGCCCGTGCGTGCTCAGCGTCAAGACGCCTGACGGCACCACGCTGCATTCGGTGGTCGAGGCCGGCACCGGCACCACCGCCACTGCCAACATCACCCCGCTGACCGAGCTGGTGACCGCGTCGCTGGCGCAGGGCAGCACCACGGCTTTCTTCGACCAGTTCGACGCCACCGCGCAGGCCAAGCTGACTTCCGGCAACCTGAGCAGCGCCACAGAAGCGGTTCGCCTGGTGCTGACCGGCGTGGTGGACCTGGGCGGCGTAGACCCGCTCAAGGATCCGCTGGTGGCCGCCAACGGCGCCAACGCCGGCAATGCGCAGGACAAGCTGCTGGACCAGCTCGGCGATCGCCTGGAAGCGTCGAAGACCACGCTGGGCGAGCTGTCCTCGGCAGTAGGTTCCAATGCTGGTGCGGCAGCGATCCAGACCGCGCTGCAACCGGCGGCGGCGACCTGCGCAGGGCTGAAGACGGGCAAATATCATGTGATCGGACTGGGCTCCGCAGCGGCGGAAGCCGGCGACCTCGACGCGGCCGCGCCCAAGCTGCAGGTCGGCAACGAGACCGTACCCTTCACCGCCGTTGCCAACGACAACTGCCGCTTCACCGTGCCGGGCTCGAACGGGGCCACCAACACTGTGATGGTCGCCAGGTCGGGCATCGCCCTGGCCGTGCCGCCCGCAGGCCCGATGAGCGATCTGCCCACCCTGCTGGTGCCCGCACAGGCCGTTGCCCTGGCCGACCTGGCAGGCGACTGGAACGGTCTCGGCATGGAGCGCGACCACAGCGGAGCTCCGTACGCATCGCGCCGCGTGACCTTCAGCATCGATGCCGCGGGCAAGCTGACCAAGGGTGCGGACTGCTCCGGCGTGAATACATGCGAGGCATGGCTGCCTGAAGAACTGCCGACGCTCAGCGCCAACGCCGACGGCAGCATCAAGATCACCGACAGCTTCGGCTCGCAGCTTGCCTATGCATTCAAGGGCACCGATGGCCAGGTGACGGTCGTGATCACTCACGACGATGGCTTCATGATCGCCGCCAAGCAGGTGGTACGTCCCCTTCCGGTGGTGGGTGCGACCAACTCGTACTGGGACTCGGTCTTGTTTTCCGGCATCACGCCCACGCTGAACGGCCCTACCGCGTTGTCGAACGAGGTCACCTCGGTGGATACACAAACCGGCACCTACACCCGCAAGCGCCTGGAAGACAGCCGTCTGGACAGCTGGAAGGTGAACAGCCCGGCCAATGGCCTGCGCTACCGTGCAGCCACCAGCGGCGCTCCCGAGATGATCACGCTGGTCCCGGGCAATACCGGCCTGAGCGTGGGTATCTCCGTTGCCGGATCGTACTACGATATCTCGGTCAACCGTCCGTAACCGCGGCACAAGGTGCGCGTCTGGGGCACCTGGACCGAACCAAGCCGGCGCCGCCATGCGGTGCCGGCTTTTTTTCTTCTCGCAAAAAAATACCCACAGCCGGGTGGTAGTGGGTAACAAAAGTGGTGCGGGCACGTCGCGGAACTGCCCACGGCTCGCATCTTTGCATCGGCATTCGCGTGCGCCAATAATCTTTCCGGACTAGTTGCGCCCCCACGGCAGTTGCATGGACAAGTGCCCGCGATTCTTGTTCAATGGATCGCCCCTCGCGCCCCCTTCCGTTCCATGTCCCGCGCCCGCCTGCTGCTGATCGACGACCATACCTTGTTCCGCACCGGGCTGCGCCTGGTGCTGGCCGATAGCCCCAGCGTGGCCCATATCATCGAGGCCGGTTCGGTCATGCACGCGGTGCAGGACCACGGCGGCGCGGCCGTTGACATCATGCTGCTCGATATCCAGATGCCGGGCCTGAACGGCATCGAGGGCGTCAAGGTATTGCGCCGGCATTTCCCGGCGGCGCGCATCCTGATCGTGTCGGGCACTTCCGGACTCGAAACCATCCCGGCCGAAGTGCGGCGCGAGATTGCGGGCTTCCTGCCCAAGTCCGCCGACGCAAACGAAATCGAGGAAGCGATCGCGTGCTGCCTGGCCGGCGGCACGCATTTTTCCGGCGAAGCCGATGCCGCGGCACCGCCCCAGCCGTCCTACGCTGCGAGCAACCTCACACCGCGCCAGCTCGAGGTGTTGCATCAGCTGACGCTGGGCCGCTCGAACAAGGTCATTGCCTACCATATGGGCCTGTCCGAGAACACCGTGCGCGTCCATGTCGCGGCCATCCTGGACCATCTCGGCGTGGTCAGCCGCGTCGAAGCCATCCTCGAAGCCCAGCGGCGCGGACTGGTCCAGGCGGTGCGATGACGGCGCAAACCACAGCCCCTGCCGCCGCCGTGCGCGGGCCGCTGCGCTGGCTGCCCCGCTACGATGCGCCACGCATTCTGGCGGCGCAGATGAGCCTGATCGACCAGAGCTTCGGCTGCGCGATGGCAGGATGTTCGCTGGCAGCGATTTTCCTGGCGGCGGGCCTGGCCCTGAACTGGGACCATCCCGGCGCCCTGCCCTGGGCCGGTGCGATGGTGCTGGCTTGCGCCGTGGCGTACTTCGGGCGGCTGCGGCTGCCCGGGCGGCTGACCGAAGCCGGCGCGGCGCGCTATGCGCGCGGCATGACCGCCATGCTGATGCTGATCGGCGCGCTGTGGGGCCTGGTGGCATGGCTATACCTGGACGTGCGCATGCCGGCGGTGGTGATCTGCATCCTGTCGCTGATCGCCGGCATGAGCGCGGCCGCGCTCGCGGTATTCTCGGCATGCCTGCCGGTGGCGATCGGTTTCTTCGTGCCGGCGATCGTGCCGGTCTGGATCGCGTTCCTGGCTACCGGCGATATCGAATACCTGCCGATGTTCCTCGCCACGCCGCTGTACCTGTGCGTGTTGCTGGTGTTTGCGCGCAACTATGCGCGCGTGGCGCGGCAATCGATCGCGCTGCGCTTCGAGAACGTCGAACTGATCTCGCAGTTGCGCGAACAGACCGCGCGCGCCGAGGCCGCACAGCACGCGGCCGAAGACGCCAGCCGCGCCAAATCGGTGTTCCTGGCCTCCGCCAGCCATGACTTGCGCCAGCCTCTGCACGCGATGGGGCTGTTTCTGGTATCGCTGGGCCGCACCTGCCTGGATGAACGCCAGCGGCAGCTGCTGGCGCATATCGAGGCCTCTTCCGGCGCCGCGCGCGAGATGCTGAACTCGCTGCTGGACTTCTCCAAGCTCGAGGCCGGCGTGATCACGCCGCGCGCGCGTGCGTTCCGCCTGCAGCCGCTGCTGCACAAGCTGGAGAACGAGTTCGCGCCGCAGGCCGAGGCGCGCGGGCTGGTGTACCGCACCCGCGATACCACCGTCACGCTGCATGGCGATCCCACCCTGGTCGAACTGGTGCTGCGCAACCTGATTGCCAATGCCATCCGCTATACGCAACGCGGCGGCGTGCTGGTGGCCTGCCGCAAGCGCGGCGCGCGCGCGACGATCGAAGTCTGGGACACCGGCATCGGCATCCCCGCTGCGCAGCACCGCGACATCTTTCGGGAATTCCACCAGTTGGGCAATCCCGAGCGCGACCAGCGCAAGGGACTCGGGCTGGGACTGGCCATCGTCGAAGGCCTGGCGCGCACCATGCAGACGCGCGTGACGCTCGCCTCCAGCCCCGGGCGGGGCTCGGTGTTTCGCTTCGGCATGCCGCAGGCCCGGGAGTCGCCCGAAGATAGCCCGCACCCGCCGGTGGCGCGCGCACTCGATGGGCTGAGCGTGCTGGTGATCGACGATGACGAAGCCATCCGCAGCGCGATGTCCGAACTGCTGTCGGCCTGGCGCTGCGAGTGCCGCACGGTCGAATCCGAAGAACAGGCACTGGCAGCGCTGGCGGAATTCACGCCCAAGCTGGTGCTTGCGGATTACCGCCTGCGCGGACACCGCACCGGTCAGCAGGCGCTGGACGCGATCCGGCAGCGGCTGGGCCGCCATGTGCCGGCCATCATCATCACCGGGGATACTGCGGCCGACCGGCTGCGCACCGCGCACGCGACCGGTACTGCATTGCTGCACAAACCGGTGCTACCGCAGGAATTGCAGGCGGCCATCGACACCCTGTTGCGCGAATTTCCGGCACAGGTCAGCGGCGCTGCCGACCGCCAGGTGGCGGTCACGAAATGAACTACGCCCCGGTCGCGCCGGGGTCAGGGCCAAAGCCGGGCCAAATCGGGGTCAATCACCCCCCCGAATGCAGCGGCGACAGCGAATAGGCCAGCACCAGCCCCGCGACGATCGCCGGCGATCCGAGTCTGATCGCCGTGCTGCGCGACAGTACGCCCAGATACACATACAAACACACCAGCACCATCGCAGTCACATACAGCAGGCTGTCATAGACTTGCATGGACGTCTCCCTTGCCATTGTTCTTATTGCTTTACTTCGGTGGGCTGCCAACGGGGCGGGATGCGTGGGGGTATTGCGGAACTGCGTGGGGGCGCTCCGTCGACAGCATGCTATGGCTGTCTGTTCAAAGGATAGTCCGCACTTCGGCGGCGCGTGGCAATTATGGAAATCCCTTTGCGGCGCTGCAGCAGCAGCGCGCGGGCCGGCTCAATCGGCCGGCAGCATCTCGGGGTTCCATGCGATTTCCCAAAGATGCCCGTCCGGATCGTGGAAGTAGCCGGCGTATCCGCCCCAGAAGGTGTCCTGTGCCGGCTTGACCACGCTTGCCCCCGCGGCCAGTGCCTGCGCCATCACCGCATCGACTTCGGCCTTGTCGGCGACGTTATGGGCCAGCGAGAAGTCGGTCAGCGCGCGCGACGTTACCTGCAGTCCGGCGTCATGCGCCAGGCTGGCTCGTGGCCAGAGCGCCAGCTTGAGGCCGGCCTGCAGCACCAAGAACGCCACCGCGCCGTGCTCGAACTGCTCGCCGACAATGCCCGCGGTAGGCAGGCCGAGTCCATCGCGATAGAAACGCACCGCACGCTGCAAGTCATCGACGCCCAGCGTGATCAGCGTAATCCTTGGTTTCATGGCGGTCCTCCACTATCATCGATCGCCTAGCGCTGCCCAAACGCCGCGCCTGCGAACAGGTCTTTCAGTTCGCGCGGCTGCGAACGCCAGTATTGCTTTGGCGCCTGCACGCTCGCGCCCAGCCGCGCGGCAGCATGCCAGGGCCAGCGGGGGTCATACAGCATGGCACGGGCCAGCGACACCGCGTCGGCTTCCTGATTGGCGATGATGGCTTCGGCCTGCTCCGGCTCGGTAATCAGGCCCACTGCAATCGTCGGCAGTCCCACCTCCGCCTTCACCCGCTGCGCGTAGGGCACCTGGTATCCGGGCCCGAGCTTGATCGCCTGCTGCGGCGAGACCCCGCCGGTGGTCACGTGGATCGCCGCGCAACCGCGCGCCTTCAGCGCCTGCGACAACGCCACGGTGCCCTCGATATCCCATCCTCCCGGGACCCAGTCGGTTGCCGAGATGCGCATCCACACTGGCCGCTGCGCCGGAAACGCCTCGCGCACCGCGTCGAACACTTCGATCGGGAAGCGCATGCGGTTCTCCAGGCTGCCGCCGTATTCGTCGTCACGGTGGTTGGCCAGCGGCGACAGGAACTGATGCAGCAGATAGCCATGCGCGGCGTGGATCTCGATGCCATCCAGCCCCAGCCGCGCAGCACGCTTTGCCGCGGCGACAAAGTCCTCGCGCACGTTGTCCATGCCTGCGCGATCCAGCGCCACGGGCGCGACTTCCCCAGCGCCGTGCGGCACCGCAGAAGGTGCCAGCGTATGCCAGCCACCGGGTGCATCGGGGGCAATCTGCTGACCGCCATCCCACGGCGCCTGGCTCGACGCCTTGCGGCCGGCGTGCCCCAGCTGGATCGCGATCGCAATCGGCGAATGCGCGCGCATCGCGTTGACCACGCGGCCCAGCGCCGCTTCGTTGTCATCCGAATACAAGCCCAGGTCATGCGGCGTGATCCGCCCTTGCGCCGACACCGCCGTGGCCTCGACGATCAGCATGCCCGCGCCCGACAGCGCCAGCGAACCCAGGTGGATCATGTGCCAGTCACCCGCGTTGCCGTCGTGCGCGGAATACTGGCACATCGGCGCGATGGTGATGCGGTTGGCAAGGGTGAGGCCGCCGATGGCGAGCGGCTCGAACAGTTGGCTCATGCGTAGTGCTCCTTGCAGAATCTTGCCGTTCTTGCGGACAGGAATCACGATTCTAGGCCGATGCCGGCGTGGCTGCAGGCTTCCTGCGCCAATCCGAAGTGGCGGCGAGCAAGTATGGCCCGAAGACCGTCGACATCCTCGTCGAACCGGGCAAGCGCCGGATGGTCGGCGATCCAGCCCGAGCGCTACCTGTTCGGCCGAGAATCCGCCTTGCATCAGCGCGGCGGTCATCCGCAGCACGCAGCCGCTCAGTGGGAAGACGCACCGGCTGCGCCCAGGCCGGTCTCCGAACGCACTTGCTGTGCGGCAAACGAAGCCTTCTCGCTCTTGGCTCGCACGCTCATATCCAGCACCGAGAACAACCATACGCCCACAAATCCGATCGTCATCGAGAACAGCGCGGGCGAGGTGTACGGAAACCATGCCGAGCCCTTCGGATAACCCAGCGTCGCTTCCCACACCGA
>JABFVP010000382.1 GCA_013362725.1 Cupriavidus sp. | reverse complement strand
CGCCGGGCAGTCGACTTCTTCCTATACCGATGTCGGAGCTTCACCGACAGCGCGTGACCTACTCAGCCACTAGTATCGATTCAGAAAAACAGCACGCCCCACCAAGACCCGGTGCCGCAAGCGGCATCCGGGCATGGCTGCGCGCTGCATGGAGACCGCAACAACAAAAGGAGGAGTGCCATGGACCGCCGCCAGTTTCTCAAGTGGGGGAGCTTCCTGACCGTTACCGTTGCCACCGGCGGGCTCAGCGCCTGCGGCGGCGGCGGCGATGACCCGGCACCGGAGCCGGATACCGGCAGTCCCGAGAATTTCAATTTCCTGCACGGCGTGGCCTCGGGCGATCCGCGGCCCGACAGCGTGATCGTGTGGACGCGCGTCGAGGGCAGCAATGGCAAGCGCCCGGTGGTGGTGCGGCTGCAGGTGTCGACGCAGCAGGACTTCGCGCCGCCGACGCTGCTGGTCAACCAGCCGCTGATGGCGCTGCCGGACTGGGATTACACCATCCGCAACAAGGTCACCGGCCTGAGTCCGGGCACGCGCTACTTCTACCGCTTCCTGCTAGGCAACCGCCCCAGCACCACCGGCCGCACGCGCACCGCCGCCGCCGCGGGCACGCCGCTGGAACAGCTGCGCTTTGCCTTTGTCAGCTGCCAGGACTGGAATGCCAACCACTGGGCCGGCATGGAAGAATTGGTGCAGCAGGACCTGGACTTTATCGTCCATGTCGGCGACTACATCTACGAAGCCGTGCCGGGCGGCTCGCGCGCCGGCAACGTCGAGGACCGCCACACCGTGCTGCAGCTGCCCAACGGCACCGTGCTGCCGGATGGCAGCGTCTACGCCACCACGCTCGACGACTACCGCTACCTGTACCGCAGCTACCGCAGCGACGCGCGCCTGCAGGCGCTGCATGCCGCGTTCCCGATGATCGCGATCTGGGACGACCACGAGTTCTCGGACAACTGCTGGCAGGACCGCCAGACCTACAGCCTCACCGACGACCAGACCCCGCGCACCGCGCGCCGGCGCGCCGCCAACCAGGCCTGGTTCGAGTTCATGCCGGCCGACGTGACGCTGGACCAGAACAACCCGTCGTTCCAGAACATACAGATCTACCGCGCCTTCACCTTCGGCAATCTCGCCACGCTGCTGATGACCGACGAGCGCCTGTACCGGGCCGACCACGTCATTCCGGAGGCCTCGGTCGGCCGCTCGATCGGCAGCCTGTATTTCGTGCCGACGGCAACGCTGGCCGCGGCCGAGGCGCAGAAGATCGCGGCCGCCGGCAACGCGCTGACGCCGGTGTCGATGCTGGGCGACACCCAGCGCGCCTGGTGGCAGGACCGCATCGGCGCCGACGCCACCACCTGGAAGCTGTGGGGCAACCAGCTGTCGCTGCTACGCATGCAAATCGACGTGCCGCTGGCGGTGGCGCGGCTGATCGCGCGCGCGCTGGTGCTGGCCAACAGTGCCCTGTCGTCGATCGAGACCGCCATTGCCAACGCGCTGGCCGACGACCTGCGCGCGGCGCGCACCGCCGGCACCTATGCAAACCTGGCCTATACCGCGCTGCGTAACGTGCTGGCGCAGGCCGGCATCAACAGCGCCTCGTTCGACGCCAACATCAAGCCGCTGATCGAAGCGCGGCTGCCGGCGATCACGCTGCTCGAACGCCTTATCCTCAATGCCGACCAGTGGGACGGCTTCAACGCCGAGCGCAAGAACCTGATGGCGTTCCTGAAGACCAACGGCATCCGCAACGTGGTGGCGCTGAGCGGCGATATCCACGCCTTCTTCGGCGGACAGGTGATGGATGACTACGATGCCGCGGCGCCGGCGCCCGTGATGGTGGACCTGGTCACGGCCGGGTTGTCGAGCAACACGCTGCTCAGTTCCTTCCGCACCATGGTCGACTCCGACGCGGCGTTCGCCGCGCTGCGCGAGCTGGTCTACAGCAACGTCGGCGGTGCCATCGTCAACACCTTCGATGCCACGCTGCGCGCCTTCAACCCATGGATGCGGCATGTCGACACCAACGCCGAGGGCTATGCGCTGGTCACGCTGACGCCGCAGAAGCTGAGCTGCACCTTCCACGTCATGAAGCCGCTCGCGGGCGGCACGGCGCCGGCGCAGCCGGCCACCGCTACCACCCGTTTGCTGGAAGTGGCGGCAGGCACGGCCGACGTGACCGTGACCTAGCAACCGCGACCGGGTGACGGTGAGCTAGTACCCGGCCTGCCGGTCGACCAGGTTCAGCAGCGCGCGCCCGGCGCGCGCGCGCCGCAGGTTGTCGAGGCACTGCCGGGCCACCAGCGGGTACGACGGATCGGCCGCGATATGCGGCGTGGCCTCGATGCGCGGATGGTTCCAGACCGGGTCGTCCGCTGCCGGCGGTTCCTTGGCGAACACGTCCAGCGCCGCCCCCGCCAGGTGGCCTTCGTCGATCAGCGCGACCAGGTCGGGTTCGACCACATGCTCGCCCCGGCCGACGTTGATCAGGTAGGCGCCCCGCGGCAGCCGCGACAAGCTGCGCCGGTCGAGCAGCCCCTCGGTGCGCGGCGTCAGCGGCAGCGTGCAGACCAGGATGTCGCTCTGCGCGAGCATGGCGTCCAGGCCGTCGTCGCCGGTGAAATCCGTCACGCCCGGCAGGTGTTTGGCGGCGCGGCTCCAGCCGCTGACCGGATAGCCGATGGCAGCGAACATGCGCGCCACCTCGCTGCCGATTTCTCCCAGCCCCAGCACGCCCACCCGGCACTGCGCGGCATCGCGCCCTGCATGGCGCTTCCATTCGCCGCGGCGCTGCTGTTCGGCATAGAGCCCCAGCGCGCGCGTATGGCGCAGCGCCATCGCCAGCACGAAGCGGGCGATGCCGGCCTGCTGGCCCGGATCGACAATGCGCGTCACCGGGATGTGCGCGGGCAGGTCGGGCGCGGCCAGCAGCTTGTCGACGCCCGCGGTGGCGGCGCACACCAGCCGCAGGTTGGGATAGGCCGGCACCACGCCGGGCTTCAGGCCCCACGCGATGATGGCCTCGACCTCATCCGCGACGGCGGCCTCGCGGCCGTTCCACACGGTGATGTCGGGCGCGGCCTCGCGCAGCAGCGCGGTGATGGGAACCGCCATGAACGACGGCAGGTGGACGAGGATGCCATGGTCAGTTGCGGTAGTCGGGGTTGATGCGGTCGAGGCGGCGCAGCAGGCCGGGCCAGGCCAGGTTCGAGCCCTTGCCCTTGGTGGCCTGGCGCGCCTGCTGGCCCATGTTGGCGCTGGCGGCCTGCGGCACCCGCGTCAGCGCCGTGCCGCCGCTTTGCGCCAGGATCTGGATGCGGCACGCCGATTCCAGCGTGTACATGGTCAGGAACGCATCCGCCACCGTGCGCCCGCAGGCAAGCAGGCCGTGGTTGCGCAGGATCATCTGCTTGCAGCGGCCCAGATCGGCCACCAGCCGCGCTTTTTCGTCCTCGCGCAGCGCCACGCCCTCATAGTCGTGATAGGCCAGCCCGGTCAGGGCAAACATCGCCTGCTGCGAGATCGGCAGCAGGCCGTCCTGCTGCGCAGACACGGCGACGCCGTGCGCGGTATGCGTGTGCATCACGCAGCCGACTTCGGGACGCGCCTCGTGCACGGCGCTGTGGATGATGAAGCCGGCCGGGTTGACGTCATACGGCGTGCCCAGCACCGGCTCGCCGTGGTGGTCCACCTTGACCAGGCTCGACGCCGTGATCTCGTCGAACATCATGCCGTACGGATTGATCAGGAACTGGTCCGGCGCGTCCGGCACGCGCGCCGAGATATGGGTGAAGATCAGGTCGTCCCAGCCGAAGTGGGCCACCAGCCGGTACGCGGCCGCCAGGTCGACGCGCATCTGCCATTCGGCGTCGGAGACGCGGTCTTTTACTGAGTCTTGTGCGGCTTCGACGAGCTGGACTTGCGCCATGTGCGGCCTCCCGGGGGCATGTGAGTGAGTCATCGGACCGCTGCATTGTCCCGGCGCCCCGGGCCAAAGTCTGTTAAGTATTAGACAATCTCGGCTCCGGCAAGGAGGGCGATGTGGGACGTCAGGTGAAGGGTAAGGTGAAGCAGGCGTTGACGGCGCAGGAGCCCGTGCGCGCGCTGCCGCGCAGCGTGCTGGCCAGCGGCTGGCTGCGCAACGCGCCGCCGCGCGTGCTGGACGCCGTGGCGCAGGCCGCACGCCGCCAGCGCTTCGGCGACGGTGCAATGATCTTCGCGCGCGGCGATCCGCCCACGTATTTCTGCATGGTGGTGTCGGGCCGCGTGCGCATGAGCCGGGTCAGCAGCGGCGGGCGCGAGTCGGTGTACTCGGTGATCGGGCGCGGGCGCTGGTTCGGCGAGATCTCGCTGCTCGACGGCAAGCCGCGCACGCATGACGCCTTCGCCGTCGGCAGCACCGAGCTGCTGGTGCTGGGCCAGCGCGATTTCCACCGCATCCTGGCCACGCACCCGGAAGGCATGCAGCTGATCGTGCAGCAGATCTGCGCGCGCCTGCGCGTGGCCTTCGACCATGCGCAGAGCGCGGCGCAGGCCCCGGTCGACGCGCGCATGGCGGCGCGCCTGCTGGAGCTGGCAGACCGCACCGACCACGTCGTGCGCATCAGCGCGGAAGAGCTGGGCGACATGGTCAGCCGCTCGCGCCAGACCGTCGCCAAGACGCTGCAGGCGTGGCAGGACGCCGGGCTGATCCGCCGCGCCTACCGCCAGATCGAACTGCTGGACCCGGCCGCGCTGAAGCGCCTTGCCAGGCGATGACGCCGCGCGCAGCCACCCGCGTGCGCAAATAACCTGCCTTGGCCGCGATGGCAAGACTGGTTAACGACCGTTGCAAAAACAAACAGAATGTCAGGTGCTCCGGCGCTACAGTGGCCATTCCCTGCCTGTAGGCGTTTCTAGGAGGTACACGAATGAAGCAACATCTGGCGAAATCCCTGGTCATGGCTGGCGCGATGATCGCGTCCTATCCGCTGTTTGCGCAGCAGGCACAGCCGCTGCAGCCGAGCCAGCCGATGCCGATGACGCAGCCGATGCAGCCGATGCCGTCCACCCCGCCGGCGCAATCCGCGCAGCCGGTGCAGGCGATGCCCGCGGCGCCGTCGGCCGCCTCGGCCCAGATGGCTCCGGTGGCCCCGGCCGCTGCCGACAGCTATGCGCAAGCCCCCGTGCCGCCGGCCCAGCCGGGCATGGCGCCGGCGCCCGTCGATCCGTCCCTGGCAGGCGGCACGGTATCGGCGGTGGATCCCGCCAGCATGAGCCTCGCACCCGACGCGCTCGGCACGCGCCTGGGCCAGCGCAGCACCTTCCTCGACGGCGCCTGAGCGCCGGCCGGCTTGGGAAAGGTGCCGGCAGGATCAGCGGCGCGATGATCGAGAACGGAATGCGCAGGAAGGCAGGCCGGGGACCCACCACGGCCGCCAGGATCTGCCTGACTGTGTGTTGCGTTGCATCGTTGGTCTCCTTTGGCTTGACTACCGGGTGCCGCTGACTGCGGCTCTTCTCTCTTCGTTTTTCCTGCGCTGCCACGCGCATCAGCGGCTCAGGCCGCGCGCCGCGATGTCCCACAGCTCGGCCACGTGCCGGTCGCGGCAGCACACGTATTGCGCGTGCAGGTTCGCGGTGGGGTCGCAATGGCCGGGCACCAGCCACAGCTTGCTGCCGAGCAGGGCCTGGGCATCCTGGTCCAGCACCTGCAGCACGCCGTGCTCGTCGTTGGCCGCGACATAGCGCAGCCACTCGCTGCCCGGGCCCGACCACAGCCGCGGCAGGCCGGAATCCACCGCTAGCGACTTCAGCCCCGCATCGCACACCGCCACGCCGGCGCGCGCGGTGCTCATCACCGTGGTCGCCAGGAACAGGCCGTGCCGCGGCTGAAAGCGCCCGGGCCATTCGCTGGCGCCATAGTGGCCGTCCAGGAACACATAGCTGCCGGGCTGGATCTCGGTATAGACGCCGCTCTCGCAATCGAACTCCGCGGTGCCGCTGCCGCCGCCGGTGATGACCGGACAGGCGATGCCGCGTGCACGCAGGTGCGTCACATAGGCGCCCGCCCGTTCGGCGGCGCGCCGGGCCGCGTCGCGGCGCCGGGTCCAGTGCGCCAGATGCTGGGCGCCGCCGTGATACGCCTGCAGCCCGCCGAAGCGCAGCGACGGCGCCTCGCCGATGGCCTCGACCAGCCGGTCCAGCGCTTCGGGGCTGTCGACGCCGCAACGCCCCTGCCCGACATCGGCTTCCGCCAGCACCGTGACGCGCACCCCGCCGGCCGCCGCGGCGGCGGCGATCGCGGCTACCTGGCGCACGTCGTCGACGCACACGCTAAGGTCCACATGCCGAGCCAGCTCCACCGCCATCGCCAGCTTGTCGGCGCCGACGAACTCGTTGCTGATATGGATGCTGGCGATGCCGGCGGCGGCAAACGGATAGGCCTCGCTGAGCTTCTGGCAGCAGATGCCGACCGCGCCGGCGGCAAGCTGCCGCTGCGCGATCGCGACCGACTTGTGCGCCTTGGCATGCGGGCGCAGCGCCACGCCGCCGGCATCGGCAAGCGCCTGCATCCGCGCCACGTTCTGGTCGAAGGCATCGAGGTCGACCAGCAGCGCCGGCGTGCCCACGTCCTCGACGCGATCGCCGATCCTTGCCGGCACCGGCGGCTGCAGGCGGGCACGGTCGTCGGCCGGATTGCGCTTCGGCTCAGTCATGGCGGCCGCCCTCCAGCGCCATCGCCAGCACTCTTGCCACATGCATGGCATCGGCCTGCGCGCCGTCGCGGATCTGGTGGCGGCAGCTGGTGCCGTCCGCGACCACGATGGCATCGGCGCCGCGCCGGCGCACTGCCGGCAGCAGCGACAACTCGGCCATCGCCTGCGATGCTGCGAAATGCTCGGCCTCATAGCCGAAGCTGCCGGCCATGCCGCAGCACGACGACTCCACCGGCGCCAACTTCAGGCCCGGTATCCAGCCCAGCACGGCCTGCACCGGCGTGAAGGCATCGAACGCCTTCTGGTGGCAGTGCCCGTGCACGATGGCCTCGGAGACCTGCAGCGGCCGCAGCGGTAACGCCAGCCGACCCGCCTGTCGCTCGCGCACCAGGAACTCCTCGAACAGGAACGACAGGCTGGCGAGCCGGCGCGCCTCGTCGCCATAGCCGTAGCCCAGGAACTCGTCGCGCAGCGACAGCAGGCACGACGGCTCCAGCCCGACCACCGGCACGCCGCGCTCGACGAACGGGCGCAGCGTATCGAGCAGGCGCCGCGCCTCGGCCTTCGCCTGGTCGACCAGGCCCGCGGCCAGGAAAGTCCGGCCGCAGCACAGCGGGCGTTCGCCTGCCCGGGTGTTGAAGTGCACGGTATAGCCCGCCGCTTCCAGCACGGACTGTGCGGCGCGCGCATTGTCGGGCTCCATGTAGTTGCTGAAGGTATCGACGAAGAGCAGCACTTCGCGCCCATCGGCATTGCTGCCGGCATCTTTGGCTGCGCTGCGGCGGCCCGCCAGGAACGGCGCGGTGAAGCGCGGCAGCGACCGCTGCGGAGCAAACCCCAGCACGCGCTTGATCCAGCCCGAGACCCCGGGCAGGCTGTCGGCCAGCGCCAGAAGGCCCGGCACGCGGCTCGCCGCCGGCGCATAGCGCGGCAGAAATGCGACCATGCGCTCGCGCAGGCTGATGCCGTGGCGGCTGGTCCAGGCCTGGCGCGCCTCGATCTTGAACTTCGCCATGTCGACGCCGGTCGGGCAGTCGCGCTTGCAGCCCTTGCACGAGACGCACAGGTCCAGCGCCTCCTTGACTTCCGCGCTGGCCAGCCCGTCGCTGCCAAGCTGCCCGGTCAGCGCCAGCCGCAGCGTGTTGGCGCGTCCGCGCGTCACGTGCTGCTCGTCCTTGGTCACGCGATAGCTGGGGCACATGGTGCCGGCGTCGAACTTGCGGCAGTGGCCGTTGTTGTTGCACATCTCCACGGCCGACGCCAGGCCATGCGTCGCGGTATCGTTGCCGGTGCCCGGCGCGGTCTCGGCGCCCGTCATCGGGTCGCGCCGCACGTTCCACGCCGACCAGTCCAGCGCCGGCGTCAGCGGCAGCGCGGCGTAGCCGGGCGCGAAGCGGAAGTTCTCGCGCGCGTCCATCCGGGGCGGGCGCACGATCTTGTCGGGGTTGAAGCGGTTGTCCGGATCGAACAGCGCCTTGATCTCGCTGAACGCGGCGTTGATGCGCGGGCCGTATTGCCAGGCCACCCACTCGCCGCGGCACAGGCCGTCGCCATGCTCGCCGGAGTAAGCGCCCTTGTATGCGCGCACCAGCTCGGCCGCCTCTTCCGCGATCTCGCGCATGCGCAGCGCGCCGTCGCGGCGCATGTCCAGGATCGGCCGCACGTGCAGCGTGCCGACGCTGGCGTGGGCATACCAGGTGCCCTCGGTCTCGTGCTTGTGGAAGACCTCGGTGAGCCGGCGCGTGTATTCGGCCAGGTGCTCGAGCGGCACCGCGCAATCTTCGATGAACGAGACCGGCTTGCCGTCGCCCTTCATGCTCATCATGATGTTCAGGCCGGCCTTGCGCACGTCCCACAGCGCCTTCTGCGCTTTCTCCTCCGGCATCTTCACCACCGAGCCCGGCAGGCCCAGGTCGGCCATCAGTTCGGCCAGCTGGTCCAGTTGCGCCAGCAGCGCCTGGCGGTCGTCGCCGGCGAATTCCACCAGCAGGATGGCCTGCGGATCGCCGGCCAGCGCGCGCTCGACCACCGGGCGGAAGGCCGGGTTTTCCATCGACAGGTCGATCATGGTGCGGTCGACCAGTTCCACCGCCACCGGTTGCAGCGTGACGATATGCTGCGTCAGGTCCATCGCCTGGTAGAAGGTGGGGAAGTTGACCACGCCCAGCACCTTGTGCGCCGGCAGCGGCGCCAGCTTCAGCGTGAGCTGGCGGCTGCAGGCCAGCGTGCCCTCGGAACCGACCAGGATATGCGCCAGGTTGGCGTGGCCATCGTCGGTATAGGCGCGCGGGTTCTGGCAGTCGAACAGGTCGATGTTGTAGCCGGCGACGCGGCGCAGCACCTTGGGCATGCGCTCGGCAATCTCGCCGCGCTCGCGCGTGGCGATGCGCTGCAGCCCATGAAGGATGCCCTCGGTGCGCCCCGGCGCCACCGATTGCGCCAGCGAACCGAAGTGGCAATCGCTGCCGTCCGCCAGCACCGCATCGATCGCCAGCACGTTATGCACCATGTTGCCATAGGCGATCGAGCGCGAGCCGCACGAGTTGTTGCCGGCCATGCCGCCGATGGTGCATTGCGCCCCGGTGGAAACGTCGACCGGGAACCATAGCCCGTGCGGCCTGAGCCAGGCGTTCAGGTGGTCCAGCACGATGCCGGGCTCCACCGTCACCGTGCGCGCGCCGGCATCGAAGGCGACCACATTGTTGAGCCACTTGCTGGTATCGATGACCAGCGCCTCGCCCACGGTCTGGCCGCACTGGCTGGTGCCGGCGCCGCGGGCCAGCACCGGCACGCGCTGGTCGCGCGCGATGTCGAGCGCGCGCACCAGGTCGGCCTGGTCACGCGGCACCACCACGCCGAGCGGCATG
>JABFVP010000573.1 GCA_013362725.1 Cupriavidus sp. | reverse complement strand
GCTGCAAAAATATCGGGCAAGGGTTGGTGAGCGGCCGTCGGTGAAGCGGGCGTTGAAGGATGAGGGGATTGGTTGACTTACAGCGGTGCAACCGGTCTCGCGCGCAATGGAGTTGGCCGGTGTGGCACCGGCCGATAGCAAGCGGAGCCGAATTTTCTGCTTGCCAGAGGAACCAAGGAGACGGCGCAAGCCAGCTGGCTCGCGCCGCTTGCCGTGGTCAATAGGTCAGGCCGGCAGTCATGTCGGTGCTGTCGGCGTGTCGTTGCATTGCAGATCGAGATTGCTCAACTGTCCTGGCCCTGGCCAGGGACCGCATTGCCGGTGCCCCGCCATGCCTGAATGCTGACCGCGACAAGCAAGACGACGGGCACCAGCACGCTCCACATGGACAGTGCCAGATAGATGAGCGCGCCGAGGATTGCACCCGCCACGAACGCGGCCAGCGCGGGCGCCATCTTCCTGACACGGGACAGGATGGCCTCCCGCTGGGCCCCCGTTGCAGTGGGCAGGTCGACGCAATCGATAATGATCTGCGTGGTGTTTCCCGTCATAATCGTGGTCGGTCCAAGCTCCGATAGCGCCGTGCGCGACAGCGCATTCTGGATACCCATCGCAACCACCGCCGACAGCCCCGTGACAATGGCCGACGGCGCAGCGGGATCCGTGATGGGCGACTCCCCCAGCCCGACCAGGAAGAGCAGCAGGAAGAAGGCCTCCGCAGTCAGCAGCAGCGCAACCGGCGCCTTGCCCGCCTTCACCATGCGCGACTCCACAAGCCTGGTGGCGGCGACAGCGATAACGAAGGCAGGCAGCGCAAGGACTTTCGCCAGCAGCCCGGTCGCCTTTCCCGTCAGCGCGATGCCGATCATGATGAAATTGCCCGTGACATGTGCAGTGAACAGGCCGAACAGCGCGGCGAAGCCGATGACATCGACATAGCCGGCGACAAAGGCAAGGACACAAGCCAGCATGCTTGCGGTCCGCCGTGCATTGGCGGCGGGGGGCACCTGCTTGTTCGGCAGTTCGACTGTCGCTTGCGGTAGTTTCACTTGGTCCCCTTGGATCCTCTTAGATAATCCTGTCCCGCTAATTCGACGCCGGCGATCAGACGCAATAAAGTCCGCGACAAAGTTTCCGCACCGGGTCCGTTATCCTATGAGGCAAGCAAGCCGACGATCCCATCGCCTCGGACGCGGCGCGCGTCGGTGCACATCAGTCGGAAGTTATGGCGCATTCCCAGGGCAAGCGTCCGCGGATCGGCGTAGATCAACCGCATCGCACAGCCTTGTAAAAAGGGACCTTGCATAGCATGAAAGTGCTATGAAGGTGCAATGGAGATCAGTCACGGATTTCCAGACGGAAATATCCTTGAAATGATCATCTTTGGGTGCTGCTGCCTGCCGCAAGCCCAATGGGAAAACCGCCGCCTGCCTGACTAGCGCGCGTGCGCGTCCGGGCGCCTGCCATGAGTCTGCATAGCGCAAAATATCTCAGGGCCTCGCCAGCATATCCCGGGCATACTTCAGCCCCATGCCGTAGCCGCCGCCGAAACGCTCGATCAGCCCGCGCGCACGGTCGTAGGTTGCCTTGCGTGTCCAGTCTCTCTGGAACTCGAGCAGGACCTGCATCCAGCTAGTCATCTCGGCACCCTTGGCGCTCATGCGGTCCAGCGCATAGCGATGAGAGTCGACGGTTACGCCGCCACAGGCGTCCGCCACGACGAATACCTTGTAGCCGGCGGCGAGAGTGCATAGAACCGGGAAGCTCACGCAGGCCTCGGTCAGCATTCCGGCGAACAGCAACTTCCGCTTGCCGGTAGCAATGACCGCCTGCCGTGCCGCATCGTCCTCCCACAGATTCATGGAGTGCCGGTCATACACTGGCACATCAGGCAACAATTCCCTGATAGCCGGAAATGGGGGCCCGCTATAGACCTTCGTGGCCGAAGTCGAAACGATCGTGGGGACATTGAACGTCTGGGCGGTCTCGACCGTCGCGACCAGGTTGTTGAGCAACTGCTGACGGTCGATGGACTGCACGGCGAAACCAAGGCCCGCCTGTGGATCTACTACCACCAGGGCGAAGTCGTCCGGGGAATTGAGTTCATCCATTGAGCATCACCTCAAAGCCTGAAGTTGAGGATGCGCCAGACTGACAGCATGGCGAGGCCTGGCCGGGATCGCGTGACGCCGCCCGGTCCTCGGACATGAGGTATTCGCGCGAGATGCTCATGCGGCTGTCACCCGGACTTGAGTATAGCGACGCGAGTGGTGAAAACAACGAGAAAAAGGGTGGGGGTGCAAAGGGCAGGATTCTTCAGAGCGCTCTCCCTTCATTCGCAGCAGCGGAATCCGACGAAGAGGTCGATACGGTGCGGCAGGTAGAAATTCCGATAGCGAGGATGCTGCATGCGGCCATGCGTGGCGAACGATGCGCCGCGGACCGAGCGGTGTGTGTGGAACCAGGGAGCGGAGTATTCCCGGTAGGGGTCGGGCGAGAAGCCGGCATAGGGTGCAAAAGCATCCGCGGTCCATTCCCATACGGCGCCGCCCCAGCGGATCAGGTCATGGCTTGCCGCATATTCCCATTCGGCTTCTGTGGGCAGGCGCTTGCCGGCCCAGCGGCAATAGGCTTGCGCCTCGTAGGCGTTGACATGGCACACCGGCTGCTCCGGCGGCAGCGGCACCCACTGACCGAACCAGCGCATCTGCCATGGCCCCGGCGTGCCGCCGTCGCTGCGCCGCCAGCGCCCCGGGTGCGTCAACCGGCTCTGTGCCAGCCATGCGCGTCCGTCTTCGGACCACCATTGAGGATCGCGATAGCCGCCGGCGGCCACGAACTCCGCATAGGCGGCGTTGCTGACGCAAGTGCGATCGATGCGGAACGGCGCGATGCGTACCGCGTGGGCCCACTTCTCGTTGTCGAAGACAAAGCCGGCTTCGCCCGCGGGCATCCCCATCAGGAATGCGTCGCCGCCCGCAGCGATCCGCCCGGCATCCGGCACGTTGTCAGGGATGGCGAGCGCGTCATGCAGCGGATAACCAAGCGTCTGGCGCATATAGATCAGCGCCTCCGCATGCATGTCTTCGTGGAACAGGGCGAGCCGGAAAAAATACAGCGCGGCGTCGGTATCGTCGGCTGCCGCAAGCCGGGCGCGCACGTGTTCCAGCACGTTGACGACGTAGTCGCGGATCTGGGCGAGCCCGGGCAGCGCAAGCTGCCATCGATCCCGGTGGGCAACGCGCATGGAATCAAAGAGACGGTCGGCATCCGGCAGCATGGACGGGAGACTGGCGGTCCAGCGGCCATCGTGACCGGCACGCGGCTCGCGCAGCACCCAGTGCTCCGTAAACCACGCGATATGGGCATACTCCCACAATGGCGGATTGATTCCCGCATCATAGGGAACCTGCCATTGGGACGGCGACAGGTCCTGAAGCACGGCCCAGGTGCGCTGGTGCGCCTCGGCAAATGCCGCATCCAGCCCAAGCTTGTCTATCCTTCTTGCTGCTACCCCTTCAGAACCGATCGTCATGCGACCTCCCAAGGCTACCGTCGCGATTATCAGCCCGGCACTGCGCAAAGCCAACAACGGCAACTGGCAAACCGCCAGTCGCTGGGCGCGCTTCCTGCAGGAAGCGTACGCCGTCACTCTGGACGCCGAGTGGTTGCCTGCGCCGGGTGCCGCGCTACCTGATTGCCTGATCGCCCTGCACGCGCGACGTTCGGCGCAATCCATCGCCAGGTTCGCCGAGGCTTGTCCGGATCGGCCATTGATTGTCGTGCTGACCGGCACCGACCTTTACCGCGATATCCGCACCGATGCCTCGGCCCGGCGCTCGCTGGAGCTCGCCAGCCATCTGGTGGTGCTGCAGGATCAGGGCCTGGCCGAACTGTCCGCCGCGCATCGCGCCAAGTGCCATGTGATCTACCAGTCCGCCCCGGCAGGCACATCCGTGGCGCCCGACAAGGATGGCTTCGACGTCGTGCTGGTCGGTCATATGCGCGCGGAAAAGGATCCGCTGACGCCCATGCGCGCCCTCGCGCTGTTGCCCGACGCATCGCGCGTGCGCCTGATCCAGGTCGGCGGCGCGCTCGACCGCGCATACGAACAGGCCGCCCTGGCGCTCGAAACACAGGACTGGCGCGGCGCGCCGCGCTATGTCTGGCTCAGGGAACTGCCCCATGACGAGACCCTTCGGCGGATCCGGCTGGCGCACGCCATGGTGGTTTCCAGCGTGATGGAAGGCGGCGCCAACGTGATCATCGAAGCGGTCACCAGCGGCGTGCCGGTGCTGGCGACCCGCATTCCCGGCAATGTCGGCATGCTGGGCCACGACTATGAAGGCTATTTTCCGCCGGGCGACGCCGCGCAACTGGCGCTGCTGCTGGAACGCGCCAGCCGCGATGCCGGGTTCCTGCAACGCCTGCGCCAGCAGTGCGCCCTTCGGGCGCCGCTGTTCGCGCCGGCACGGGAACGGGCGGAAGTGGGTAAACTTGTCGCCCACGCCTTGAAACCAGAATGACCCGGAACCCCACAGTGGACCAGCCAGACAACACAAAAATCACGAAGGCGACGCCCGTGTTGCCGTTGCTTAAGCGCCTTGCCCTGCTGATGCTGCTGGGCCTTGCCGGCCTTGCCAGTGCCGAAGAAGTCCTGAGGGTCTCGGCCATTCCCGACGAGGCCCCCACCGAACTGCAGCGCAAGTTCGCGCCGCTCGGCAACTACCTGGAGAAGGAAACGGGCATGAAGGTGAAGTTCGTGCCGGTCACGGACTACGCCGCCGTGGTCGAATCGCTGGCCACCGGCAAGATCGATATGGCATGGCTGGGTGGCTTTACCTACGTGCAGAGCAAGATCCGGACGAAGGGAGCGACCATCCCCATCGTCCAGCGTCAGGAAGACGCCGCGTTCACCAGCAAGTTCATCACGGCCAACAGCGCGATCAAGTCGCTGGCCGACCTCAAGGGCCACACCTTCGCGTTCGGCGCGCCGTCCTCGACCTCCGGCCACCTGATGCCGCGGCACTTCCTGCTGCAGGCCGGCATCGACCCGGACAAGGACTTCAAGACCGTCGCCTATTCGGGCGCCCACGATGCGACGGTGGCGTTCGTGCAGGCCGGCAGGGCCGACGCGGGCGTGCTCAATGCCTCGGTCTGGGACAAGCTGGTGGAGCAGCACAAGGTGGATCCGGCCAAGGTCAGGGTGTTCGCCGTCACGCCGCCGTACTACGACTACAACTGGACCGTGCGTGGCGGGCTCGACCCGGCCTTGCGCAAGAAACTGACCGACGCGTTCCTGCGCCTGGACCCGGCCAATCCCGAGCACCGCGAGATCATGGCATTGCAGCGGACCGCCAGGTACCTTCCCACGCGGCCGGAGAACTATGCCGGCATCGAGTCGGCCGCGCGCGCCGCCCGACTTATCCAATGATCCCGGCCCGATCCTGATGAGCTTGCGCCTGGACGCCGCCAGCGTCAGTTTCCCCAACGGGCAGCGTGCGCTGGGCCAGATCACGCTGGCGGCCGGCCGCGGCGAGTCCATCGCCGTCATTGGTCCGTCCGGCGCTGGCAAGACCTCCTTGCTACGGCTGCTGGCGACTTCGCTGCGACCCGGCGAAGGGCGTGTGCAGGTGCTCGAGCAAAGTCCATGGACACTGTCGGCCGCGCGCCTGCGGCAATTGCGATGCCGTATCGGCATGGTGCACCAGGCGCCGCCCATGCCGCCACGCCAGCGCGTGATCACCGCCATTCTTGCCGGCCGCCTGGGCCTGTGGCCCGGCTGGAAATCCTTGCTGTCGCTGGTCTACCCGGTCGACATCGAGGGTGCCGCCGAACAGCTCGCGCGCCTCGACCTGGCCGACCGCCTGTTCGACCGGTGCGACCAGCTCTCGGGCGGCCAGCTGCAGCGCGTGGGCGTCGCACGCGTGCTTTACCAGCGCCCGGAACTGATCCTCGCTGACGAACCGGTGTCGGCCATGGATCCGGTCCTGGCCAACCTCACCCTGGGCGAACTGCGCAAGGAAGCCGATACACGCGGGGTGCCGCTGGTCGCCAGCCTTCACGCGGTGGATCTGGCGCTGCGCTGGTTTCCGCGCATCGTCGGCCTGAAAGCGGGCGAGATCGCCTTCGACCTGCCCGCCGAACGCGTGACCGACGCGCTGCTGCGCGAACTCTACGCCTCGGAAAGCGCAACGCCGCCGGTGCAAGGCGCGCAGCCCCCGGTCAGCCTCGCGGCAAGCGCGGGCAACGCCTGCGCCGGCGATACTCCGACCAGGCCGACGTGCCGATGACCGCCCACCCGCGCGATCCCCTGGCGCTGCGGCGCGCCGGCGGCCTGGTGCTCGCGCTGGTTCTTCTGTGGCCATTGTTGCGGCTGTCCCAGTTCCGCCCGTCCGCCTTGTTGGACAGTGGCAACCTGAAAGTAGTGGGCGCCTTCGTGCGCAACTTTCTTCCGCCCGACGTTTCGGCCGGATTCCTCGGGCTGGTGGTCAAGGCCACGCTCGAGACGCTGGCCATTGCCACCGCGGGGATGGCGCTAGCATTTATGGTGGCGGCACCCCTGGCCATGGCCATGACCGGCAGCCTGTCGGTATCGCGCATCGGCCCCGGGCCGGGGCGCAAGCCGCGCATCGCGGTGCGCGCCAGCGTGCGCGCGCTGGTACTGCTTCTGCGCGGCATACCTGAACTGGTGTGGGCCCTGGTGTTCGTGCGCGCCCTCGGCCTGGGGGCGGCCGCCGGCGCGCTGGCGCTGGCCATCACGTATGGCGGCATGCTGGCCAAGGTCTATGCGGAGATTCTGGAGTCCAGCGACAGGCGCACGGTCGACGCCTTGTTCGAAAGCGGCAGCGGCCGACTGGCGGCCCTGCTCTATGGGCTGCTGCCGCACGCCGCGCAGGAACTCGTCTCGTACACGGTCTACCGCTGGGAATGCGCCATCCGGGCCTCGGTGATCATGGGTTTCGTCGGCGCGGGCGGGCTTGGGCAACTGATGGATCAGGCCATGAAACTGCTCAACGGCGGGGAAGCCGCGACCATCCTGCTCGTGTTCCTGTTGCTGGTCCTGCTGGCGGACGCGCTCAGCGCCCGGCTGCGCAAGCTGATCGATTAAACCATGGCGCACAAGGCCCAGGCCGCCCAATTCTGCATGCGCTGCGTGCTCGCCGCCCTCGCGCTTGGCGCGGCGGTTGCGGGCAGTTTCGCGTATCTGTCGCTCGATCTGGAGCAGCTCTTTTCCGTGGACGCCGCGGCCGAGATGGCGCGCTTCCTGCTGACGTTTTTTCCGCCCGACCTGTCGCCCGCGTTTCTGGCCAAAACCGCTCGCAGCATGCTCGAAACGCTCGCGGTCTCCGCCGTCGGCACGCTGTGCGCGGCGGTGGCCGGCTTCTGGCTGGCACTGCCGGCCTCCGGTCTCTACGGCGAAACGCTGCGCACGCTGACGCGCGCGTTGCTGAACCTGTTGCGCTCGACCCCCGAACTGGTATGGGCCGCCCTGACCGTGCTTGTCGTCGGGCTCGGACCGTTTGCCGGCACCCTTGCCCTGGCCGTGCATACTGCCGGCGTGCTCGGGCGCCTGTTCGCCGAGGCGCTCGAGAATGCGCCGCGCGCACCTGCCCGCGCGCTAGCAGAACATGGCGCGCCTGGCGCGCTGGTCTTCCTGTATGGGACCCTGCCGTGCGTATGGCCCCAGTTCCTCGCTTATACGCTGTACCGCTGGGAAACGAATATCCGCGTCGCGGCGATCCTCGGCTTTGTCGGCGCCGGCGGACTGGGGCAGATGCTGTATTTCGAGCTGTCCCTGTTCCGCCTGCCCCAGGCCTGCACCGTGATCATCGCAATGCTTGCCCTGGCGGCCGTGGTCGATGCGGCCAGCGCGATCATCAGGGTTGGCCGCCATCTGTGATCGGGCATGACGCTCAGTCGTCGTCATGCCACCGATGCCATTCGCGGTGCCGCTCGCGCCATTCACGTTCCCGCCACCGGCGCTCCCGCCATTGCTCCTCACGCCAGGCGCGCCTGGCGCGCCAGTCATCGTAATACGCCGGTGCGGCAATGACTGGTGGAGGCGGTGCCACGTAGACCGGTGCGGGCTCATAGTAAACGGGTGGCGCAGCAACGACATAGCCGGGGATCCCGACACCAATGTCTACGTTCACCCGGGCTTGCGCACCGCCCGATCCGATCGCGCAGACGGCCGCAAGAACGCAAGCGGTAAGAATGTTTCGCATAGTGATTTCCTCCTGCCTCGCAATGTAGGCGTGAAGCGGGACAGGAAGTGTTTGCAATTCGTTAGCCCGGTGCCGGGTTGTAACAGAGGCTCGATGATTCGACAAAATGCGAGCCCGGCCAAGCCGCCCCTTGAGGACGCCCTGCAGGTTCGAGCGACCTCGTGTCGTGGCCAGTTGTCCCAATAGCGGCCATTAATGGGAACGGTACTTATCGAGCGGCACGATCGCCATCGGCAAGTTTGCGCGCGCGGACGCGGCGCGCCGTTCATTCGAGAGGCCGGCGATTGCCTCTATCTTTCCTTGCTCACATTCTATATTTGTCGTTATAGGCCGCTTGCGAGAGGAGAAATTACGTGAAACGCATCCACATCATCACCACGGTCACGCCGTTGTTGCTTCTGGGACTCATACTTCCATCCGGCGTTGCGTTGGGCCAACCGCCACTGGAGCAGCAACTGGCCGGCGCCTGGACCTATGTCTCGGTCGATACTGTCCGCCCCGACGGCAGCCGCACGCCAATGTACGGGCCCAATCCCCACGGCCTTGTGATCTTTGACGGTCATGGTCACTACGCGCTGGTCAATTCGCGAGGCGACTTGCCAAAGTACGCATCCAACGATCGATTGAAGGGCAGTGCGGAGGAATATCGCGCCGTGGTGCAAGGTTCGATCGCCCACTTTGGCACATACGTTGTGAACGAAGCAGACAAAACCATCACATTTCGCATAGATACCAGCACATTCCCGAACTGGAATGGGGTCGAGCAGCGCAGGCCCTTTGTCCTTTCGGGAGATGAGCTTCGGTGGACCACTCCGGTCGCCTCCGGAGGCGGCTCGGGAGAGGTGGTGCTAAAGAGAACCAAATAACTGTGGCAAGCACAAGCTTAGTATTTTCCGCTCCCCTGTCGATCGGGGCATAGCGGGATCACTACGTTGCTGGCAGGCGGAAAACGACGGTGGATTCAATCCGCCCTGACCTCGCTCACGCCGGCTGCCAGTTGACGCTGTTTCCCTGGCCTTCCCCGCCGCAGTCGACGCGAACGCGTGCCTCGTTACTCGGCCCGGATGCTGCATCCCTGGATGAACTTCTGCTGGGCGCTGCCGACTTCAGCATCGCCAGATGCATTGTTGACTGGTCGTTCAAAAACCTGCACACTCGCGATTATTGAACAATCGTTCCATAACGAGCGAATGGGAGTTGCATGGCCAGGCCAAGGACCTTCGATGAAGACGTTGTTATTGCGCGCGCGGCGGAGGTTTTCGGTCGTATTGGCTATAACGCCTGCTCGGTCGACGACCTGGTAGAGGCAACGTCGCTGCATCGCGGCAGTCTGTACAAGGAATTCGTTTC
>JABFVP010000160.1 GCA_013362725.1 Cupriavidus sp. | reverse complement strand
GGGGTACTCAACCTGGTGCGCTCGATGGCCACCGAGTTTGCGCCCACGGGCGTGCGCGTCAACGGCATCCTGATCGGGCTGGTCGAATCGGGCCAGTGGCGCCGCCGCTTCGACGCGCGCCCCGAAGAAGACCGCCACCTGGACTGGGCCGCGTGGACCGCGCGCCTGGCCCGGCAGAAACATATTCCCCTCGGTCGCCTGGGCCTGCCCGTCGAGGCAGCCCGCGCCATCCTGTTCCTTGCCTCGCCGTTGTCTTCGTACACCACGGGCAGCCATATCGATATCTCCGGAGGACACTCCCGTCATGCCTAATCAACAACCGTACGAACAGCAGCAGGTCACCGTCGGCTGCGCTATCACGGCGTTTCTCGAGCAGTGCGGGGTCAAGGCCGCGTTCGGCGTGATCTCGATCCACAACATGCCGATCCTCGACGCCATGGGCGAGCGCGGCAAGATCCGCTTCGTGCCGGCGCGCGGCGAAGCCGGAGGCACCAACATGGCCGACGCCTACGCCCGCACCACCGGCGGCCTGGGCGTGTGCCTGACCAGCACCGGCACCGCCGCCGGCAACGCCGCCGGCGCCATGGTCGAAGCGCTGACCGCCGGCACGCCGATGCTGCATATCACCGGCCAGATCGAGACGCCGTACCTGGATCAGAGCCTGGCCTACATCCACGAAGCGCCGGACCAGCTCACCATGCTGAAGGCGGTGTCGAAGGCCGCCTTCCGCATCCGCAGCGCCGATACCGCGCTCAGCACCATCAAGCTGGCGGTGCAGACCGCGCTGACGGCGCCGACCGGCCCTGTCAGCGTGGAGATCCCGATCGACATCCAGGCCGCGCTGATCGACCTGCCGGCCGACCTGCAGCCGCTGCCGGTGCCGCAGCACGTGCCGTCCGCACATGCACTGGACGCGCTGGCCGAGCGCCTGGTCAAGGCGAAGCGCCCGCTGCTGTGGCTGGGCGGCGGCGCCCGCCATGCCAGCAAGCAGGTGCAGCGCCTGCTGGACCTGGGCTTCGGCGTGGTCACCAGCACCCAGGGCCGCGGCATCGTGGCCGAGGACGATCCGCGCTCGCTGGGCGCGTTCAACCTGCACAAGCCGGTCGAGGCCTTCTACCAGAGCTGCGACGCGATGCTGGTGGTGGGCTCGCGCCTGCGCGGCAATGAAACCCTGAAGTACGAACTGAAGCTGCCGCGTCCGCTGCTGCGCATCGACGCCGATCCCGCCGCCGAAGGCCGCTGCTATATGAGCGATTACTTTGTCAGCGGCGACGCCGCGCTGGCACTGGATGCGCTGGCCGACCGGCTCGAACAGCGCATGCAGATCGACCCGGCCTTCGCCGCCGACCTGCGCCGCGCGCACGACACCGCGGTCAACAGCCTGGTCGACGGCCTGGGCCCGTACTCGGCGCTGGTGCAGTCTCTGCAGGACGCGGTCGGCCGCAACTTCAACTGGGTGCGCGACGTGACCGTGTCGAACAGCACCTGGGGCAACCGCCAGCTGCGCATCTTCGACTCCCGCGCCGGCGTGCATGCGCTGGGCGGCGGCATCGGCCAGGGCCTGGCGATGGGCATCGGCGCCGCGATCGGCGCCGCGGCCACCGGCTCGGGCAAGAAGACCTTTACGCTGGCCGGCGACGGCGGCTTCATCCTGAATCTGGGCGAACTTGCGACCGCAGTGCAGGAACGCGCCGACATGGTGATCGTGCTGATGAACGACAAGGGCTACGGCGTGATCAAGAACATCCAGGACGCGCAGTACGGCGGCCGCCGCCACTATGTGGACCTGCATACGCCGGACTACGCCACGCTGGCGAAGTCGCTGTCGCTGCGCCACGCGCGCGTCAGCAACCTGGCCGAGGTGGGCGCCGCGCTCGCGGCGGCCACGGCCGAGTTCGGCCCGTTCCTGCTGGAAATCGACATGCTGTCGATCGGTTCCTTCAAGACCATCTTCGCCGGCCCCCCGGTGAACAAGGACAACGAAGAGCCGGCACGCGAACAAACCACTGTCACCGCCTGAGGGAGAGCCGCGATGCTGCATGTGTCCATGGTTGGCTGCGGCGCGATCGGCCGCGGCGTGCTGGAATTGCTCAAGAGCGATCCCGACGTGGTGTTCGACGTGGTGATCGTGCCGGAGCACACGATGGACGAGGCCCGCGGCGCGGTCTCCGCGCTGGCGCCGCGCGCCCGCGTCGCCACCCAGCTGGACGACCAGCGGCCCGACCTGCTGGTCGAGTGCGCCGGCCACCATGCGCTGGAAGAGCACATCGTGCCGGCGCTGGAGCGCGGCATCCCGTGCATGGTGGTGTCGGTGGGGGCGCTGTCCGAGCCCGGCATGGCCGAGCGGCTGGAAGCGGCTGCGCGCCGCGGCGGCACCCAGGTGCAATTGCTGTCCGGCGCGATC
>JABFVP010000495.1 GCA_013362725.1 Cupriavidus sp. | reverse complement strand
GTGCAGAAGGAAGACGGCAACTGGCGCCTCGGCCGCGCGGCCGGCTGGCTGGGCGCGTGCTACCAGGCCACCTTCAACGTGCAGGACGTGGTCGAGCCGGTGCTGCGGGAACTGACGATCAAGACCGGTGAAAGCGCTTCGTTCTACGTGCGCGAAGGCCAGCAGCGAACCTGCCTGGTCCGGGTAGAAGGCCCGCAGGCGATCCGCCATCACGTCAGGATCGGCGCGGCGCTGCCGCTGGACAGCGGCTCGCCCGGGCGGGTCATCCTGGCGTTTTCCGGCGAGCCGGGCGAGCTATATGAAATTATCCGGCGCCGCGGCTTCCACCTGTCGCTCGGCGAGCGCGAGGCGGAAGTCTCCAGCGTGTCGGCACCGGTGTTCGGATTGCACTGGCGCCTGCTGGGCTCGATGTGCATTTCCGGGCCGACTTCGCGGCTTGGCGAAGCGCGGCTGCTGGAACTGGCGCAGACCGTGGTCGACGCCGCGAACAAGCTTTCCTATGCGATGGCGGGCAGCCAGCGGCCCGCGCTGCCCGGCGACAGGCAGCCGGCAACCTGGCATCCCTGACCGGCCCGTCTTGCATTTCCGGCCGGCCACCGTGCCGGCTCCGTGCGCGCCCTCCCAGGTCCGAGCCATGTCATTGCGCGGGGCCACCGACATCCCGCGGGACCAGCAACTTTTCCTGCATTTCCGCACGAATTCAGCAACAAATATCCCCGTTATCTGATTAACCTGCCGGCTCTTTTGCGTTTGCGTGCGCCGCAAACGCAAAAGTCCTCTGCCCCCGCCCGTCCCACAAGGACTGGCGCGGCCATTCAGATCAAACGGAGACAACGAACAATGAGTGCAAGCGCAGAACATCTGCAACGCGGCCTGGGCGAACGGCATATCCGGCTGATGGCGCTGGGATCGGCGATCGGCGTGGGCCTGTTCCTGGGCGCCGGCAATGCCATCAAGATGGCCGGCCCCGCAATCATGCTGGCCTACCTGATCGGCGGCGCGATGATCTTCCTGATCATGCGCGCGCTGGGCGAGATGGCCGTGCACAACCCGGTGGCCGGCTCCTTCTGCCGCTACGCGCAGGACCACATGGGCCCGCTGGCGGGCTACCTGACCGGCTGGAACTACTGGTTCCTGTGGCTGGTGACCTGCGTGGCCGAGATCACCGCCGTGGCCATCTACATGGGCATGTGGTTCCCCGACGTGCCGCGCTGGATCTGGGCGCTGGCCGCGCTGGCGGCGATGGGCTCGGTCAACCTGATGGCGGTCAAGGCCTATGGCGAGTTCGAGTTCTGGTTCGCCATGATCAAGATCGTCACCATCGTGCTGATGCTGGTCGGCGGCGGCGCGATGATCGTGTTCGGCTTCGGCAACAGCGGCGTCGCCACCGGCATCTCCAACCTGTGGGCGCACGGCGGCTTCATGCCCAACGGCGCCTCGGGCGTGCTGATGTCGCTGCAGATGGTGATGTTCGCCTACCTCGGCGTCGAGATGATCGGGCTGACCGCCGGCGAGGCGCGCAACCCGAAGAAGTCGATCCCGGACGCGATCAACTCGGTGTTCTGGCGCATCCTGATCTTCTACGTGGGCGCGCTGTTCGTGATCCTGGCGCTGTACCCGTGGAACGAGATCGGCGCGCAGGGCAGCCCGTTCGTGCTGACTTTCGAGCGCCTGGGCATCAAGACCGCCGCCGGCATCATCAACTTCGTGGTGCTGACCGCGGCGCTGTCGTCGTGCAACGGCGGCATCTTCAGCACCGGGCGCATGCTGTACAACCTGTCGCTGCAGGGCCAGGCGCCGGCGGCCTTCGCCAAGGTGGACCGCAACGGCGTGCCGCGGCGCGCGCTGCTGGTGTCGATCACCGCGCTGCTGGCCGGCGTGCTGCTCAACTACCTGGTGCCGGAGAAGGTCTTCGTCTGGGTGACCGCGATCTCGACCTTCGGCGCGGTCTGGACCTGGGCCATCATCCTGGTCACGCAGATCCAGTTCCGCCGCTCGCTCGCGCCGGCGGCGCGCCAGGCGCTGGCGTTCCGCATGCCGTTCTGGCCGTATGGCTCGTATATCGCGCTGGCGTTCCTGGCGCTGGTGGTGGCGCTGATGGCCTACTTCCCTGATACGCGCGTGGCGCTGTACGTGGGACCGGGCTGGCTGGTGCTGCTGACGATCTGCTACTACGCGCTCGACATGCGCTCGCGCGGGGCGGTGAGCTACCGCGCCTGATACCGCCGGCGGGCGCGTGCCCGCCGGCTGGCCATCGCCTAAAATGGCCCCCGAACCATGCCACCGCAGGGGGCCGCATGACTGAAACCACCGTGCCCGGCGCCGCCATGGCGCTGGCGCTGCTATCGCTTGCGATCTGGACCGTGCTGCTGTTCGGGCGCGCCGGCTTCTGGCGCGTGCGCAGG
>JABFVP010000345.1 GCA_013362725.1 Cupriavidus sp. | reverse complement strand
CTCAAGCGCAAGGCGATCCTGCTGGCCAAGGTGCAGGATGAAGGCGGCCACGGCCTGTACCTGTATTCGGCGGCCGAGACCCTGGACGCCTCGCGCGACGACCTGGTCGATGCGCTGCACAGCGGCAAGGCCAAGTATTCTTCGATCTTCAATTACCCGACCCTGACCTGGGCCGACGTGGGCGTGATCGGCTGGCTGGTCGACGGCGCCGCGATCATGAACCAGATTCCGTTGTGCCGCTGCTCGTACGGGCCGTATGCGCGCGCCATGATCCGCATCTGCAAGGAAGAGTCGTTCCACCAGCGCCAGGGCTTCGACGCGCTGCTGGCGATGATGCGCGGCACCGACGCCCAGCGCGAGATGGTTCAGGACGCGGTCAACCGCTGGTGGTTCCCGGTGCTGATGATGTTCGGCCCGCCCGATGCGGCCTCGACCAACAGCGCCCAGACCATGGCCTGGGGCATCAAGCGCATCTCCAACGACGACCTGCGCCAGAAGTTTGTCGACGCCACCGTCGAGCAGGCGCGCGTGCTGGGCGTGACCCTGCCCGATTCCGGCCTGCAATGGAATGTCGAACGCGGCCACTACGACTACAGCCCGCTCGACTGGGATGAATTCTGGCGTGTTATCAACGGCGACGGCCCCTGCAACAAGGAACGTCTTGCCACCCGCGTGAAGGCGCACGAGGACGGCGCCTGGGTGCGCGAAGCCGCGCTGGCGCACGCCGCCAAGCTGGCCGAACGCGAATCTGCCGCCGCCCGCGCCGCCGCCTGATTCCCGAGAACGCCGAGGAGACTACGATGCACCGCAAGGAATGGCCGCTGTGGGAAGTGTTCGTACGCAGCAAGCAGGGCCTGGAACACAAGCATTGCGGCAGCCTGCACGCCGCCGACGCGCAGCAGGCGCTGCACATGGCGCGCGACGTCTATACGCGGCGCCAGGAAGGCGTGTCGATCTGGGTGGTGCCGTCCGCAGCCATCACCGCCAGCGTGCCGGAGGAAAAGCCCGAGCTGTTCGACCCGATGGCCGACAAGATCTACCGGCACCCGACGTTCTACCAGCTGCCCGACGAAGTCAACCACATGTAGGGACCGCACGATGACCGCGTCCCCACAGCCAGCCGTGCCTGCCTCGCTCGACCACCTGCCGCCGGCGCGCACCGCCGCGCTGCGCTATGTGCTGCGCCTGGCCGACAACGCCCTGATCCTCGGCCAGCGCAACGCCGAATGGTGCGGCCATGGGCCGGTGCTGGAAGAAGACATCGCGCTGGCCAATATCAGCCTCGACCTGATCGGCCAGGCGCGGCTGCTGTATGGCCGCGCCGGCGAACTCGAGGGCGAGCTGACCGGCCTGCCCCGCCATGAAGATGACTACGCCTACTGGCGCGCGGAGCGCGAATTCTGCAACTGGACCCTGCTGGAACTGCCGCATCGCGGCCCGCTTGCGGGCAACGCCGCCGCCGAACGCGACTACGCCGTCACCATCGTGCGCAACTTCCTGTACAGCGCGCTGATGGTCGAGCTGTGGCAGGCCTTGCAGGCCAGCCGGGACGAACAGCTGGCCGCGATCGCGGGCAAGGCGATCAAGGAGGCGCGCTATCACCTGCACCACGCGGCCGGCTGGATGGTGCGGCTGGGCGACGGCACCGAGGCCTCGCACGCGCGCATGCAGCGCGCGCTGGACCACCTGCTGCCGTATATGAACGAGTGTTTTGCGGAAGACGCGGTCGAAAGCGAGGCCGCCGCGCAGGGCATCGGCGTGGTCACCGCCACGCTGCGCCCGACCTGGGACGCCACCGTCGCCGAGACGCTGCAGGCGGCCACGCTGGCCTTGCCGTCGGCCACAAGCTTTGTCTCGACCGGCAAGCACGGCGTGCATTCGGAACACATGAGCTACCTGCTGGGCGAGATGCAGGGGTTGGCGCGGGCCCATCCGGGCGCGCAATGGTGAGCGCACTGGTGAGCGCACGCTTCAACGCAAAGGCTCGATCCACATGAACGTCACCGCCCTTCCCTCCCATCACGTGGACAACGCGGGTGCCACCGACGGCCGCGTCGCGCGCGCGTGGGCGGCGCTCGAGTCGGTGCCGGACCCGGAGATCCCGGTGGTGTCGATCCGCGAACTGGGCATCCTGCGCGAGGTGGCAGCGGCGGCGGACGGCGTCTTGGAGATCGTCATCACGCCCACCTATTCCGGCTGCCCGGCGATGTCGCAGATCGGTGAGGACATCGGCCACGCGCTGGACCGAGCCGGGCTGGCGCCGTGGCGCATCCGCACCGTACTGGCGCCAGCCTGGACCACGGACTGGATTACGCCGGCCGCGCGCGAGCGGCTGCGCGCGTTCGGCATCGCGCCGCCGGGACAGTGCGGCACGCCGGCCGGAGGGCAGCCGCTGCGCTTCGTGCC
>JABFVP010000693.1 GCA_013362725.1 Cupriavidus sp. | reverse complement strand
ACGAACTGCAGCGCGGTGCGAAACCACGACGGCAGCCGCACCCGGCCTTCGACGGCGATGAACGACAGGCGGATCAGGAAGGTGGCCAGGCCCGCGGCCAGGAACACCCACAGCAGCGTCAGCGCGCTCATGCGGCCTCCTTGCCGGCGGTGCGGGCAGTGCCGGCGTCGGCGGCGTGGCTGGCGGCACGGGGCCCCGGGCGGTTGCCGCGTCCCAGCACCAGCATGCCGACGGCGATGCCGCCCAGCGCCGCCACCATCAGGCCGAGCTTGTGCGGCAGGCCGTAGCAGGCCACCGCCAGCGCGCTGGCCGCCAGCGCCGCGGCCACATGCGAGCGGTGTTTGAGGCCCGGCACGATGATGCCGATAAAGGTCAGCGGCAGGAAGAAATCCAGTGGCCAGTGGCGCGGCACCTGGGCGCCGACCAGCACGCCGGCCAGCGTCGACAGCTGCCAGCTGGCCCACAGCGCGAAGCCGCCGCCAAAGTAATACCAGTGGCGGTAGCGGGCGCGCGGGCCGGTGTCGCCCAGCCGGTGCGTCATCGCGGCAAAGGCCTCGTCGGTCAGCAGGTAGGCGATCAGCGCCTTCCAGCGCCGCGGCAGGTGCGCCAGCGTCGGCGCGATGGTGGCCGAGTACAGCGCATGGCGCAGGTTGACCATGGCCACCGTCAGCGTGATCACCACCGCCGGGGTGCCGGCGCTCCACAGCTGGGTCAGGATCATCTGCGAGGCGCCGCCGAACACGATCGCGCTCATGGCGCAGGCCAGCCAGGCGGGCATGCCGGCGCCGACCGCCAGCACGCCGTAGATCAGCCCGAACGGCACCACGCCCAGCAGCATCGGCGCGAGCGCGCGCGCGCCGGCCAGCCATTCGCCGGCGGCGGTAATGGCGGGCGCAGGCCGCTGGTGCGGAGCTGGATCGTCGGCGCGCATGGCGTCAGAACGTATAACCGGCCGGGCTGGACACGCCTTCGAGCGCGTCCAGCAGGCGGATCAGCTTGCGCAGTTCGGTATAGCGCCCGGCCACCTGGCGCGTGTATTTCATGACCAGCGGCAGGTTGGCTAGGTAGCCGTCCTTGCCGTCGCGGTGGTACAGGCGGGCGAAGATCCCCAGCACCTTCAGGTGGCGCTGCAGCCCCATCCACTCGAAGTCGCGGTAGAACTCGCCGAAGTCGGGGTTGACCGGCAGCGCGGCCTTGCGCGCGCGTTCCCAGTAGCGGATCAGCCAGTCCAGCTGCTGCTCTTCGTCCCATTCGATATAGGCATCGCGCCACAGCGACACCGCATCGTAGGTGATCGGCCCGGTCACCGCGTCCTGGAAGTCGAGCACGCCCGGGTTCGCAGTGCCCTCGAGCACCATCAGGTTGCGCGAGTGGAAGTCGCGGTGCACGTAGACCTGGGGCTGGGCGAGGTTGTTGGCAAGCAGCGCCTCGGTCACTTCGTGCCAGTCGGCCTGCTGGGCCTCGGACAGCGTGGCGCCGAGGTGCCTGGCCACGTACCACTGCGGGAACAGGTCGAGTTCGCGCTGCAGCAGCGCGCGGTCGTAGGCGGGCAGCTCGCCCGGGCGCGTGGCCGCCTGGATGCGGACCAGCGCGGCGGCGGCGTCGGTGTAGAGGCCGTGCGCGGAGGAATCGTCCAGCTTCGACAGGTAGGTCTGGCTGCCAAGGTCGGCCAGCAGCAGGAAGCCCAGTTCCAGATCCTGCGCGAGCACCGTCGGCACGGTCACGCCGGCGGCGCCGAACAGCCCGCAGACATGGATGAACGGGCGGCAGTCCTCGTGCGCGGGCGGGGCGTCCATCACGATCGCGGTGGGATGCGCGCGATGACCGGTGCGGACGCGGAAATAGCGCCGGAAGCTGGCATCGGCCGAGGCCGGGACGCAGGAATCGGGATCGGCGGACCATGCCGGTCCGAGTCCGTCCAACCAGGCCTTGAGCTGGTCCAGGCGCGGGTCGTGGGGAAGAGCTGCCATACAGGTACTTATAGGAGGTACGTGTGGGGAGGGGCGCGGGGGCGAAAGGAAACCCGTCAATGAAACCGCAAATGAAACCGGAAGTAAGCGGCAAGAGCACCCCGGGTTGCCCCGTATAATACCCGACCAGACCGGGGCGCCGGTGGCCTCCGGGAGGGGCCGCGTTGCTCCGCAGCCTGCCCCGGCGGGGGCCTGGCGGCCTGCAGGCGAGCCGCTGCCCGTGCCGAGACTGACCACCCGTGCGAATGACCGAATCACAACGATCACCGAACAACAGGGCCTTGCCTTCGCCTGCTTTTCCCCGCGCCACGGCACGTGCCAGGCGCGCCGGCGGCCTGCACGCGGGCGCGCTGCGCCCGCTGGTGCTGGCCATGGCCGGCCTGTCGGCCGGCGCCCAGGCGCAGATGACCGGCTCGGCGATCCCCGACCTCGACCAGGTCGAGCCGGTGTTC
>JABFVP010000411.1 GCA_013362725.1 Cupriavidus sp. | reverse complement strand
AGTCGGCGCTGCCGCGCGCCTAGGCGGCGGCAAGTAGGGCCTTGCCGGCAACGTAGGCGGTCGGTTAGTCGGGCACGGCGGGTGCGCCGGCTGCCGCGCCCAGTTCGGTAAAGCGGTTGGCCAGGCCGCGCGCATGGCGGCCGGAAATGGCCCGCGTCAGCACGGTCGGCTTGCGCGCCTGCAGCAGCGCCTCGCGGTAAGGGCCGTCGGCTACCGTCTCGGGGCAGGCGATAAAGGCGGTGCCGAGCTGCGCGGCCTGCGCGCCGAGCGCCAGTGCGGCGGCGATGCCGGCACCATCCATAATTCCCCCAGCGGCGATCACCGGCAGGCGGGTCAGCGTCGCCAGCACGCGTACCAGCGCGAAAGTGCCCAGGCCCTCGTCGACGGCGGACGGGTCGAACACGCCGCGATGGCCACCGGCCTCGATGCCCTGCGCGACGATCGCGTCGAGGCCGGCCGCCTCGATCGCGCGCGCCTCGGCGAGCGAGGTGGCGCTGGCCAGCAGCACGATGCCGGCGTCGCGCAGCGCGCGGATCCGGCCCGCATCGGGCAGCCCGAAATGGAAGCTGACCACGGCCGGGCGTTCTTCCAGCAGCATCGCATGCATGGCTTCGTCAGTGAGGTAGCTGCGATAGATCTCGCGCAGCGTCGCCGGCGGAGTCGCGCCGAACTCGGCAAAGCGCGGCGCGAGGTAGTCCAGCCAGGCCTGCTCGCGCGCGCTATCGGCGACGGCCGGCGCATGGCAGAACACATTGACGTTGAACGGTCCGCTGGTCAGCGCGCCGGTCTCGCGGATGGCCTTGCGCGCGCCTTCGGCATCCATGGCGCCCACGCCGAGCGAGCCCAGCCCGCCGGCATTGGTGACGGCCGCGGCCAGCGCGGGCGTGCTGACTCCGGCCATGGGCGCCTGGATGATCGGGGTGCGGATGCCAAGCCTGCGCAACAAGGGCAGCCGGTCAGCGGTGGAAGTCGAGTGGGTCAATTTGCGCTCCTTGGCAGGGTTCGATGGCGATGATGCGCAGAGGGCGAACGGCTGTCAGCCGTCGCGCAGTTCGCGCACGAAGGCGTCGCAGGCGTGCGTGGCATAGCCGGCACGCTTGACGAGATAGGTGTGCACCGCGCGCACCGGCACGGTCTGCACGTCGATCGCGTCGCGGTGCAGCGCCAGCAGCGAGCGGGGCAGGATCGCCATCGCGGTGCCGGCGCTGACGCAGGCCAGCATGGCGTGGTACGACGGCATCTCGGTGATGGCCAGGCGCTGGCGCATGTCGTTGCCGCCCTGCGCCAGCCAGGCTTCCGCGCACTGGCGGTAGGTGCAGCCTTTCGGGAAGGCGGCGAGACGGCGCAATGCCACATCCTGTGGCCCTCGCACCTTCGGGTGGTTGCCGGGCAGCACCAGTTGCAGGTGTTCGGTGAAAAGGTAGGTGCCTTCCAGGCCGGGGGCGAGTTCATCCAGATCGGCCGCGCGCGCCGGCCCTTCGCCCGGGTGCGCGACCACGGCGCAATCGAGCCGGTGGTCGACCACGGCATCGACCAGCGCGCGCGTGGTGCCGGTGCGGATCTCGATGTCCACGCCTGGCCAGGCCGCGTGGAAGCGCGCCAGCGGCATCGGCAGGCGGTTGGCGGCGGCGCTTTCCATGGTGCCGATGCGCAGGCGGCCCGAGGGCGCGGCGCCCTGCACCGACTGCCGCGCTTCTTCGGCCAGCGCCAGCATCTGGTTGGCATAGGCGAGCAGCCGGTGACCCTCGGGCGTCAGCAGCATGCGCTTGCTGTCGCGCTGGAACAGCGCCACGCCGAGCGCTTCTTCCAGCTGCTTGACGCGCGTGGTGACGTTGGACTGCACCCGGTCCAGCAGGCGCGCGGCACGGGTGATGCTTTGCTCGCTGGCTACGGCGCGGAAGATTTCGAGTTCAGCCAGTTCCATCGGGGTCGGACGCGGCAGGCGGTGTCGTCTTGGTATTCTCGTTAAGAGAATATAGTAGAACGAATAATCTTTCCAGGGGAATATCGAAAGCCGACCGCCGCGGGGCGGGGCGGCGCTGCCCGGCAATCAGCCGGTCGCCAGCGCGCGCTCCGGTTCCGGCCAGAACGGCGGCATGTTCTCCAACCGCAGCGATTGCGGCACCGACAGCGAGATGCCCGCGGCGCGCAGCCGCTTGAGGATCTCGAACAGCAGATCGCTGCGCGTATTCGCGGCGATGCGCGGGCTGCCGACATAGCCGGTCACCGACAGCGTGATGCCGTTGGGCGCGAGCTGGCTGAACATCACCGAAGGGGCCGGCACGTCGAGGATGCTTTCGTTCTCGCGGTAGACGTCGAGCAGCAGGTCGCGCAGCTGCTCGGGGTCGGTGTTGAGGGGGAAGGTGAGCTGCAGCGAGGCCACCCCCTGGGTGCTGTTGCTCATGGTGACGTTGCGCAGGTTCT
>JABFVP010000400.1 GCA_013362725.1 Cupriavidus sp. | reverse complement strand
GGCAGGCGCGCCTGGCCGGCGTGGCCGAATTGCAGGCGGCAGCCGAGCCGGTCGACAAGGTCTGGTGCGGGATCGAGGAACGGCTTGGCTGGAAGGCGGCCGAGGCGCGCAATCCGGCCGCCGCAGCCCGCGCTCCTGCCCCGGGCGCCAGCGGATGGTGGCAGCGCCTGTGGTCAGCGCCGGTGTTCTGGCGCGGCGCCGCGGCGGCGATGGCGGTGGTGGCGGTGCTGGCCATCGGCATCGGCATGCAGCTGGCGGGCCCGCGCGACGCGGCCCCCGCTGACGTCATCGCCGTACTCAACGACGACCGCGCGCAGCCGGCCATGCTGGTGTCATGGGACGCAGGCAGCGGCGATCTTTTGGTGCGCCGGCTGGATCACCTGAAGCTGAATGCTCAGCAGGTATTGCAGCTGTGGGCGCTGCCGGCAGGCGGCAAGCCGCAGTCGCTGGGCCTGATCGGCCGTGTGCCGCAGGCGCGGCTGGCGCTGGCGCAGCCGCCAACCGCGGTGCCGGCGCTGGCGGTCAGCATCGAACCGGCCGGCGGCTCGACCAATGCGGACGGACCGAGTGGCCCGGTGGTGTTCAAGGGGCCCGTGATCCACAGCCGGCCCTGAGCACCGCACTGCCGTCGCAGCCCGCACCGCCAGCGTGCCGCCGGGCGATATAATCGCCGTTTCCCAATTTTTCGCGCCCGCCGCCGTCCGCACGCCGGCCGCCTGCCGCGCGAGCCACTGCAGCCGACGTCCATGTCCAACTCCCAACTTGCCAAGAAAGGCGAAGCCTGGTCCGCCCGCTTCTCCGAACCGATGTCCGACCTGGTGAAGCGCTACACCGCCTCGGTGTTCTTCGACAAGCGCCTGGCCCTGTTCGACATCCAGGGCTCGCTGGCCCACGCGGCCATGCTGGCGAAGCAGGGCATCATCGCCGAAGCCGACCGCGCCGAGATCGAGCGCGGCATGGCGCAGATCCGGGGCGAGATCGAGGCCGGCAGCTTCGAATGGAAGCTGGACCTGGAAGACGTCCACCTGAATATCGAGGCGCGCCTGACCGCGCTGGTGGGCGATGCCGGCAAGCGCCTGCACACCGGCCGCTCGCGCAACGACCAGGTCGCCACCGACATCCGCCTGTGGCTGCGCAGCGAGATCGACAACATCATCGTGCTGCTGGGCGCGCTGCGCACCTCGCTGCTGGACCTGGCCGAGCAGCACGCCGACACCATCCTGCCGGGCTTCACCCACCTGCAGGTGGCGCAGCCGGTCACCTTCGGCCACCACCTGTTGGCGTACAACGAGATGTTCACGCGCGATGCCGAGCGCATGGCCGATTGCCGCAAGCGCGTCAACCGCCTGCCGCTGGGCGCCGCCGCGCTGGCCGGTACCAGCTACCCGATCGACCGCGAGTTCGTCGCGCAACAGCTGGGCTTCGACGGCGTCTGCCGCAATTCGCTGGATGCCGTCTCGGACCGCGACTTCGCCATCGAATTCTGCGCCGCCGCCGCGCTGGTGATGACCCATGTGTCGCGCTTCTCGGAAGAACTGGTGCTGTGGATGAGCCCGCGCGTGGGCTTTATCGACATCGCCGACCGCTTCTGCACCGGCAGCTCGATCATGCCGCAGAAGAAAAACCCGGACGTGCCCGAACTGGCGCGCGGCAAGACCGGCCGCGTCAACGGCCACCTGATCGGCCTGCTGACGCTGATGAAGGGCCAGCCGCTGGCGTACAACAAGGACAACCAGGAAGACAAGGAGCCGCTGTTCGACACGGTCGACACCGTGGTCGACACGCTGCGCATCTTCGCCGACATGGTGCCGGGCATCAGCGTCAAGCCCGAAGCAATGCGCGCCGCCGCGCTGCAGGGCTATGCCACCGCCACCGACCTGGCCGACTACCTGGTCAAGAAGGGCTTGCCCTTCCGCGACGCGCATGAGGCCGTGGCCCACGCCGTGCGCGCCTGCGACGGCCGTCAGTGCGACCTGGCCGACCTGACCGTGGCCGAGCTGCGCGAGGTCTCCGGCCTGGGCGACCAGGCCGCGCTGATCGGCGACGACGTGCATGCGGTGCTGACGCTGGAAGGCTCGGTCGCGGCGCGCAACCATATCGGCGGCACCGCGCCGGACCAGGTGCGCGCGGCCATCGCCGCGGCGCGCAAGGCGCTGAACGGCTGACCTTGCTTCCCGGGCAACCCGGCAAGCCGCAACGGGAGCGCAAGCTCCCGTTTTTCTTTTCCGTCCGCCGACGACTGTTGCAGATTGCATGAAGGGGACGCGGCCATGCGTCGATTTCCTCTCCGGGAATATCGAATCGGCGTGGCATGGCCAGCGAATCTGCACATAACTGGTGCAAATTGGCCGGAAAATGTGATGCACTGGGGATTCACCCTAAAGATGCGGGGCCGCCGACGCCGTAGACTAACGCGCCACCCCCT
>JABFVP010000042.1 GCA_013362725.1 Cupriavidus sp. | reverse complement strand
GGAGTCGGTCTGGGCGATGCCGCGGACCGCGCGCGCACAACAGGCCACCAGCCCCGCAGCCGGAGCCAACGCGATGTCCGGCGCCGAGACGCGCTGACGCGCCGCCCGGGCACCAAATCAAAACGGACGCCGCGGCGTCCGTTTTTGTTCTCGTGGCCCTACACTACCTGAAGTCAACCACCGCGAGCCCGACCATCATGGAACCGACCTTCCACCAGTTTTCCGAACTGTTCGACCAGCTTGGCCTGGCGTCCGACGAAGCCAGCATCCGCGCCTTCATCGGCAAGCACGCGCCGCTGCCCGAGACCCTCGAACTGGCCGAAGCCCCGTTCTGGACGCCCGCCCAGGCCGCGCTGCTGCGCGACGAGCTGCTCGACGACGCCGACTGGGCCGAAGTCGTCGACCAGCTCAACCTGGCGCTGCGACAGCCAGCCTGATCAGGCGGACAGCGTGCCCTCGAGCGCCTGGCGCAGGTCGGCGATCAGGTCGCGCGTGTCTTCCAGGCCGATATAAAGCCGCACCAGCTCGCCGGTATCGTGCCAGCCCGCCGGCGGCCAGGTGCCTGCGGGACGCATGCCCTGCACGTGGTACGGCACCGCCAGGCTGTGCGCGCCGCCCCACGACCAGCCGATGGCGAACAACTGCAGGGCCTCGACGAAGGCATCGACCTGCTGGCGCGTATAGCGCTCGCGCAGCACGATGGCGAACAGCCCGCTGGCGCCGGTGAATTCGCGCCGCCAGTTGGCATGGCCAGGGCAGTCCGGCAGCGCGGGATGCAGCACGCGCGCCACCTCCGGCCGCTGGCGCAGCCATTCGGCCACCTCGCGCGCGGCGCGGTCATGGGCCGCCAGCCGCACCGGCAGGCTCGGCAGCGAGCGCAGCACCAGGTGGCAGTCGTCGGCGGACACGCCCCAGCCCATCAGCATGCGGGCGCGCTTGAGCCGGCCGTGCAGGCCGTCGTCGCAGGTCAGCACCGCGCCCATCAGCACGTCGCTGCCGCCGGACTGGTACTTGGTCAGGGCCTGCACCGAGATGTCGATGCCCAGCTCGAACGGGCGCAAGTAGACGCCGGCCGACCAGGTATTGTCGATCGCGGTCAGCACGCCGCGCGCGCGCGCCGCGGCGACGATGGCGCCGCAGTCGGGCACTTCCATCGTCACCGAGCCGGGGGATTCCATCCAGATCAGGCGCGTGTTGGGCTGGATCAGCGCGGGCACCGCGGCGGCGTCCATGGGATCGTAGTAGCGCACGGTCACGCCGAAGTCGCGCGCCAGCCACTCGCCGTGGTCGCGGTTGGGGCCATAGACGTTATGCGGCACCAGCACGTCGTCACCGCTCTTGAGCAACGCGAAATACACCAGCGAGATCGCCGCCAGGCCCGACGGCTGCAGCAGCGCGTGGCGAGCGCCCTCGAGCAGCGCCAGGTGCTGGCACAGCGCCTCGCTGGTCGGGGTGGCATGCAGGCCGTAGCGCCAGTAGGTGGTGGCGCCGTCGCCATGCGCGCGCAGTTCGGCGAGGTTGCGGAACACCACGGTCGAGCCGCGGTGCGTGGCCGGGGAGAACGAGGCAAAGCCGGGGGCGATATCCAGCTCGGGCTGGACCGCGACGGTCTGCAGGTAACGGGTGGGGGATGCGGGCTTGTCGGACGGGGAATCGGACACGGCGGTTTCCTTGCTGGCTGCTGGCCTGCCGCAGCGCGCGGCACGGTCAGGCATGAGACGCGATGAGCCTCCGAGCTTACCAGCAAATGCCGCCCGCGCCACCGGGAGGCTTCAGCGCGCCGCGCCGAAAAAGCCTACCAGCCGGAAATCGACGACTTCGGCGGCGCCGGCGCGTAGGTGACGCCGCTGTTGGGCGTCATGTCGAAGGGCGGGATCACCAGCATGCCCAGCGGGCGGATAAAGAACGGCAGCACGATGGCCGGATTGAAGGCATCGGTCCAGGTGCCGCGCACGGCGCCGCTGGCGTCGATGGTGCCTTCCCAGTTGCCCGACACCCGGGTGCCGTCGTCGGATTCCTCCATCAGGAAGGCGCCGTCCTCCCACTCGCCGGCCAGCAGGCGCACGCCCGCGCCGCGGCCGCTGTACTCGCCGCGCACGCTGTCGCGCTCGTCGGGCTTGGGGCCCAGGCGCAGGCGCACCGGCTGATCGCCGACCTTGCCGACATAGACCGGCAGCGACGCATACTCCGGCCGCGGTGCCAGTGGCCTGGCGGCGCCGGTCGACAGCGCTGCGCCACGGCGGGCCTCGCCGTCGCGGATGGCCTGGTTCAGGCCCAGCGCTTCACCACTGGCGACGGCGCCGTTCGCCGGGCCGGTCGACAGCTCGGTGGCCGGCACCGCCTGCGCCGCGCCCGCCAGGGCGAACACGACGGCGGCACCAAGGGTCGTGCAAAGGTCGGTCAGCCGGGCCACGCGCAAGGCAATCCTCAGATCCGTTCGAAGATGGCGGCAATGCCCTGCCCGCCGCCGATGCACATCGTCACCAGTGCGTAGCGGCCTTGCACGCGATTCAGCTCATGCAGCGCCTTGACCGTGATCAGCGCGCCGGTGGCGCCGATCGGGTGGCCCAGCGAGATGCCCGAGCCGTTCGGGTTGACCTTGGCCGGGTCCAGGCCAAGCGCCTTGCTGACCGCGCAGGCCTGCGCCGCAAAGGCCTCGTTGGCTTCGATCACGTCCAGGTCCGACACCTGCAGGCCGGCACGCTCGAGCGCAATCTTCGTCGCCGGCACCGGGCCGATGCCCATGGTCTTGGGGTCGACGCCGGCATGGCCGTAGGACACCAGGCGCGCCAGCGGCTTCAGGCCGCGGCGCTCGGCCTCGGCGCGCTCCATCATCACCACCGCGGCGGCGGCGTCGTTCAGACCGGAGGCATTACCGGCGGTGACCGTGCCGTTTTCCTTGACGAAGACCGGCTTGAGCTTGGTCATGTCGTCCATGGTGGCGTCATGACGCACATGCTCGTCGGTGTCGAAGGTGACCTCGCCCTTGCGGCCCTTGGTCACCACCGGGACGATCTGGTCCTTGAAGTAGCCGGCCTTGATCGCGGCCGAGGCGCGGCGGTGCGATTCCAGCGCGGCCTCGTCCTGCTGCGCGCGCGAGATGTCGTACTCCCTGGCCACGTTCTCGGCGGTGACGCCCATGTGGATGCGGTGGAACGGGTCGTGCAGCGCGCCCAGCATCATGTCGACCAGGCCGGCGTCGCCCATGCGCGCGCCCCAGCGTGCCGCCGGGGCCAGGTACGGGGCGCGGCTCATGCTTTCGGCGCCGCCGCCGATGGCGACGTCGGCATCGCCCAGCAGGATGGTCTGCGCGGCGCTGACGATGGCCTGCAGACCCGAGCCGCACAGCCGGTTGACGGTCAGCGCCGGAGCGTTGACCGACACGCCGCCGTTGACGGCGGCGACGCGGCCCAGGTACATGTCGCGCGGCTCGGTCTGGATCACGTTGCCGAACACCACATGGCCGACGTCGTCGCCCGACACCTGCGCACGGGCCAGCGCCTCGCGCACCACCAGCGCGCCCAGCTCGGCCGGCGCCACGTCCTTCAGGCTGCCGCCAAAGGTTCCGATCGCGGTGCGGACACCGCTCACTACTACGACTTCACGCGTCATGACTGTCTCCATCCAGGTTATGTTGCACCGCACAGTATAGCCGCAGCGCAGCCGAAGCGAACGGTCGTACTTTTACCTAAAGGCAGCCCTGCCGTCATCGTCCGGCGGGACTAGCTCAGACCTCGCCCCACAGGTCGTGGCCGTCGGCGCCGGTGATCTTGACGTCGACGAACTCGCCGGCGCGATAGCGTTGGGAAGTGCGCTGCGCCGGCGCGATATAGACCAGGCCGTCGATTTCCGGCGCATCCGCCGACGAACGGCCGATGCCGCCTTCCTGGTTGACCTCGTCGACCAGCACGCGCAGGGTCTGGCCGACCTTGCGCTGGAGCCGGCGCGCCGACACCGCCTCGGCCACTTCCATGAAGCGGGCGCGGCGTTCCTCGCGCACTTCGTCGGGCAGCGCGCCCGGCAAGTCGTTGGCCGTCGCCCCTTCCACCGGCGAATACGCGAAGCAGCCGACGCGGTCCAGCTCGGCCTCCGCAATGAAGTCGAGCAGCGTCTGGAACTCGGCCTCGGTCTCGCCCGGGAAGCCGGCGATAAAGGTGCTGCGGATGGTCAGGTCCGGACAGATCTCGCGCCAGGCGCGGATGCGGTCCATGGTCTTCTCGGCGTTGGCCGGGCGCTTCATGCGCTTGAGCACGTCGGGGTGGGCGTGCTGCAGCGGCACGTCCAGATACGGCAGCACGTGGCCGTTGTTCATCAGCGGGATGATCTCGTCGACGTGCGGGTACGGGTACACGTAATGCAGGCGCACCCAGGCGCCGTACTGCGCGGCCAGCTCGCCCAGCGCCGCGACCAGCTCGGTCATGCGGGTCTTGAGCGGACGGCCGTTCCAGAAGCCGGTGCGGTACTTCACGTCGACGCCGTAGGCGCTGGTGTCCTGCGAGATCACCAGCAGCTCCTTGACCCCGGCCTTGAACAGGTTCTCGGCCTCGAGCATGACCTCGGCCACCGGGCGCGAGACCAGGTCGCCGCGCATCGACGGGATGATGCAGAACGAGCAGCGGTGGTTGCAACCCTCGGAGATCTTCAGGTACGCGTAGTGCTTGGGCGTGAGCTTGATGCCGGCGGCCGGCACCAGATCGGTAAACGGGTCGTGCGGCTTGGGCAGGTGCGTGTGCACCGCCTGCATCACCTCGCCCAGCGCGTGCGGCCCGGTCACGGCCAGCACCTTGGGATGCACCGACGACACGATGTCGTGACCGGCGGCGTCCTTCTTCGCGCCCAGGCAGCCGGTGACGATGACCTTGCCGTTCTCGGTCAGCGCTTCGCCGATCGCGTCCAGGCTTTCCTGCACCGCTTCGTCGATAAAGCCGCAGGTGTTGACCACCACCAGGTCGGCGCCGTCATAGGTGCCGCTGATGGCGTAGCCCTCGGCGCGCAGTTGGGTGATGATCTGCTCGGAGTCGACCAGCGCTTTGGGGCAGCCAAGGGAAACGAATCCCACACGCGGACTATGGTCTTTCTGGTTCGTTGCTTCTGAGGGGTTTTTCACGTTGGAATCCGAATGTGGGGCAAGGCGCGGTGGCCGCAGCGTTGGTCACGCAGACAAGGCGGCCGGGCGCGAAACAGGCAATCGCGCATTTTAACCGTTTGCCGGAATTTGCCGGCGCCTGACGCACGACATGCTGCACCAGGCGACGGTTACGCCGACGTCACTCCGCGCTCTGCAGGCCTTGCAGGACCTGCGCGATCTGCAGCGAGTCCTGCATCCGCCGGATCGCCGCATGCAATTCGCCCGCCTGCGGCCAGGTCCGCTTGAGATAGCTAAGCCAGAGCTTGACGCGTCCGTGCTCGTGGCACGAGGCGATGCGGGCATGCAGCTTGTTCAGGTAGGCCCCGATCTGGCCCAGTACCAGCGGCCACTCTTCGGCAGACGGCGTGGCGGGCATCAGCCCGCAAATGCGCAAGGCGAGGAACGGGTCCGAGACCGCGCCGCGCCCGATCATGATGTCGTCACAGCCGCTGACTTCGCGGCAGCGCGCCCAGTCCGCGACAGTCCAGACCTCGCCATTCGCTATCACGGGGATGTCGACGGCCGCCGCAATGCGCGCGATCCAGTCCCAGTGCGCCGGCGGCCGGTAGCCGTGATCGCGCGTGCGGGCATGCACCACCAGCGAGGCCGCGCCGCCTTCGGCCAGCGCGGTGGCGCAATCGATGGCCAGCGCGGTATCCGAGACCCCCAGCCGCATCTTGGCAGTCACCGGAATATTGGCCGGCACCGCGGCGCGCACCGACGCGACGATCCGGTTCAGCAGCGCCGGATTGGTCAACAGCATCGCGCCGCCGCCATGCCGGTTGACGACCTTGGCGGGGCAGCCGAAGTTCAGGTCGATGCCATGCGGCGACAGGGTCGCGGCATAGGCGGCATTGCGCGCCAGCCATTCGGGATCGCTGCCGAGCAGCTGGATCACCATGGGCGTGCCGCTGCGGGTATAGCCGCCGGACAGGATCTCGGGCGTGTCGCGCTCATAGACCCGCGCCGGCAGCAGCGACCCCGTCACCCGCACGAACTCCGACACGCAGCCGTCGTAGCCACCGGTATCGGTCAGCACATCGCGCAGCACATAGTCGGCCAGCCCTTCCATCGGGGCCAGGAACAGCCGGCTCATGGCAAGCCGCGCGCCGCGGGCACCGGCGCCGGAGAGAAGGGTTGGAGAAGGCAGGACATGGGACGCCGTGCAAACAAGGCGAGTCCCAAACTGAGCCGCCACTGAAAGATGCGATAGACAGGCCCCGGATGGGGCAAAGCGCGCATTCTACCTGCTTTGCGGTGGGGTGGTTTTTCGGGAATCGGTGATTCCACATCTGTAGCCTAAAGGCTACGGTGTGGTATGCTCGGCATCCGCACAACCCAAACGTTCGACCGCTGGTACTCCGCCTTGCGCGACAACGCTGCCAGGATCCGCATCCAGGTCCGAATCGACTGCATGCTGAACGGAAATCCAGGCGACGTGAAAGCCCTTGGCGGTAGCCTCTTTGAAATGCGGGTGGATCATGGCCCCGGCTACCGCATCTATTTTCAGCGACGCGGCCAAGTTCTTGTCGTACTTCTCTGCGGCGGCAACAAGTCGACCCAGCACGCTGATATCGACCGGGCACGCCACCTCGCGGCGAATCTTGACCTGGAGTGAGCCATGAAAGAACCAACCCGCCCTTGGGACTCGGCCGCACAACTGCGCAACGAAAAAGAAATCGCCGCCTACCTGGACGCCTGCCTGGCCGAGGCCGGCGACGACGATCGCTTCATTGCTTACGCGCTCGGCGTGGTCGCACGCGCGCGCGGCATGACGCGGCTGGCCCGTGAAACCGGCCTGTCACGCGAAAGCCTCTACCGTTCGCTGTCGGGCGAAGGCAATCCGGAATTCGGGACGATCTGGAAGGTGATGCGGGCGCTGGGGATTCGCCTGCACGCAAGCGCCGGCTGAACGCCGGCCCTGGGGAGGATGCGCGGCGGGCGCCAGGACCGCCGCCGCGTGTTGCTACTTCTTGTCCGGCTGGTTGAACGGGAACGTGCCGAACATGTTCTTGGCCTGGTTCTGCATCTGCTCCTGCATCTGCACGAACAGGTTCTTGCTCTGCTCGATGTAGTTGCTCATCATGCCCTGCATCATCGGGCCCTGCATGTTCATGAACTGCGACCACATGTCCGGGCTGAACGCCTCGCCGGAATAAAGGCCCTTGGAGTTCTCGGCCAGCTTATTCTGGATGTCGATGAAGGCCTGGATATTCTTTTCCAGGTAGGTGCCCATCATGCCTTGCATGGCATGGCCGTAGAAGCGGATGATCTGCGACAGCATCGCGCTGGAGAACATCGGCACGCCGCCGGTCTCTTCTTCCAGGATGATCTGCAGCAGGATGCTGCGCGTCAGTTCGTCACCGGACTTGGCGTCGACGACCTTGAACTCCTCGGAATCCATCACCAGTTGCTTGACGTCGGCCAGGGTGATGTAGGTGCTGGTCTGGGTATCGTAGAGCCTGCGATTGGGATACTTTTTGATCAGTCGCTCTGCGCCTTTTTTGGTCGTGGCCATCGGTGCTCTGTCCTTGTGTCGTCGTGCTTGCGCGCTGCTGCACCGCATGGGGTGCAGTGCGCAAATCGGTACCGCCCGCGCCATCTGCTGTTATCGTGCCGGCCGTCTTGCGGCGCTTCGCGCATGGCTGCGCGCCGCGGCTTGCCGTCTCGCCCCGCGAGGGCCATGCTGCACGACTATGGTGCCGGCGGCGCCGCTGCCCTGATTCTATGCCCAACAAAGCACTAAGAAAAGCGACCCGGCTTAAGGAAAACCCGGTACAGAGGCGCCCCGCGGAGCCAATTCCGCACGCCCGGAAATGATTCGCGGGCCATCACGGCCCGCGAAAGCGGCGGCGGAACTCGGTCTCCGCCGCCTTGTGCGCCGCGCTGGCTGCACCGCAAAACGCGGCCGCCGGCGTGGAGCTGGCTGGGCGCCAGCTCAGCCCATGTGCAGGCCGCCGTTGAGCGAAAAGTCGGCGCCGGTCGAGAAGCCGGACTCTTCGGAGGACAGCCAGGCGCAGATCGAGGCGATCTCTTCCGGCTCGCCCAGGCGCTTCACCGGGATCGTGCCGACGATCTTGTCGAGCACGTCCTGGCGGATGGCCTTGACCATGTCGGTGGCGATATAGCCCGGCGACACTGTGTTCACCGTCACGCCCTTGGTCGCCACTTCCTGCGCCAGCGCCATGGTGAAGCCGTGCAGGCCGGCCTTGGCGGTGGAGTAGTTGGTCTGGCCGAACTGGCCCTTCTGCCCGTTCACCGAAGAGATGTTGACGATGCGGCCCCAGCCGCGGTCGGCCATGCCGTCGATCACCTGCTTGGTGACGTTGAACAGCGAGGTCAGGTTGGTATCGATCACCGCATCCCAGTCGGCGCGGGTCATCTTGCGGAACACCACGTCACGCGTGATGCCGGCATTGTTGATCAGCACATCGACTTCGCCGACCTCGGCCTTGACCTTGTCGAAGGCCGCCTTGGTCGAGTCCCAGTCCGCCACGTTGCCTTCGGAGGCGACGAAGTCGAAGCCCAGGGCCTTCTGCTGCTCCAGCCACTTTTCACGGCGCGGCGAGTTGGGGCCGCAGCCGGCCACCACGCGAAAGCCATCCCTGGCCAGCCGCTGGCAGATGGCGGTCCCGATGCCACCCATGCCGCCGGTCACATACGCAATGCGCTGAGTCATGTCCACTCCTTGATTGGCTTTTCGTTATATGCCGCCGGGCCGCGCCATGCGCGCGGCCCGGCGCACCCCTTCTTAATTGCGCTCGACCGCCAGCGCCACGCCCATGCCGCCGCCGATACACAGCGACGCCAGGCCCTTCTTCGCATCCTGGCGCTTCATTTCGTGCAGCAGCGTCACCAGGATACGGCAGCCCGATGCGCCGATCGGGTGGCCGATGGCGATGGCGCCACCGTTGACGTTGACCTTGGAGGTATCCCAGCCCATCTGCTGGTGCACCGCCAGCGCCTGCGCGGCGAAGGCCTCGTTGATCTCCATCAGGTCCAGGTCCTGCGGGGTCCAGCCGGCGCGCGACAGCGCGCGCTTGGACGCCGGCACCGGGCCCATGCCCATCACCTTCGGGTCCACGCCGGCGTTGGCGTAGCTCTTGATGGTGGCGAGCGGGGTCAGGCCCAGTTCCTTGGCCTTGGCGGCCGACATCACCACCACCGCGGCGGCGCCGTCGTTCAGGCCCGAAGCATTGGCCGCGGTCACCGAGCCGGACTTGTCGAAAGCGGGCTTGAGGCCGGCCATGCTGTCGAGCGTGGCGCCGTGGCGCACGAACTCGTCGGTCTTGAACGCCACCGGGTCGCCCTTGCGCTGCGGGATCAGCACCGGCACGATCTCTTCGTCGAACTTGCCGGCCTTCTGCGCGGCTTCGGCCTTGTTCTGCGAGCCCACCGCGAATTCGTCCTGGGCTTCGCGCGTGATGCCGTATTCCTTGGCCACGTTCTCGGCGGTGATGCCCATGTGGTACTGGTTGTACACGTCCCACAGGCCGTCGACGATCATGGTGTCGACCAGCTTGGCGTC
>JABFVP010000613.1 GCA_013362725.1 Cupriavidus sp. | reverse complement strand
AACTACGGCGGACGATGGGACATCGCCCATGCCGCGCAGCAACTTGCAAGCCGGGGCGAGTCGATCACCGAAGAGGCCTTGAATCGCGAGTTGGCGCTGGCGCACGTGCCCGATCCCGACCTGTTCATCCGCACCGGCGGCGAGCAGCGCCTGTCCAATTTCCTGCTGTGGCAGAGCGCCTATTCCGAACTCTTCTTCAGCAACCGCCTCTGGCCCGATTTCGACGAGGCCGCGCTCGACGAGGCCTTTGCTGCCTACCAGGGCAGGGAGCGCCGCTTCGGCAAGACCTCGGATCAACTGGCAACCCCGGGTACGCACAAGCTGCGTACCGCCTGAGCCTAGCCGCCCATGCTCAAGCAACGCATCATCACGGCCGTCGTTCTCCTGGCCATTCTGCTGCCTGCGCTTTTCTATCCGTCCTACGTGCCGTTCGCGGTGGTGATGCTGGTGCTGATCGGCGCCGCCGCGTGGGAATGGGGGCGCCTGAATGGCTGCGGGCCACGCCTTTCGGTGTTCCTGGGAATCGAAGCGGTGGCGCTGTGCGGGCTCTCTTGGTGGCTGGGTCTGCTGCAGCAGCGGCTTCCCGTGGTATGGATCATTGCGGGCGGCGTGTGGGTGCTGTGCGGTGGGTTGCTGCTGCGTGCCGGTGTGGCGGGGTGGCCGTCGGTGCCGCGTGCCCTGCGTCTGGTCGGCGGGCTGCTCGCGTTGTGGGTTGCATGGCTGGCGGCTGTGCAGGCGCGCGTGGTTGGCATCAATTTCCTGCTTTCGCTGCTGGTGCTGGTCTGGGTGGCGGACGTGTTTGCCTATTTCGCCGGACGAGCCTTCGGCCTGCGGTTCACGCGCGCCAGGCTGGCGCCGTCCATCAGTCCCGGCAAGAGCTGGGAAGGGGTATGGGGCGGGGTCGTCGGCGTGCTGGTCCTGGCGCTGGCCTGGGTCTGGGCCGACGACGCTGCGCGTGCCGATGTCGCCAGCCTCTACACGCGGCTGGCCGAGCGCGGCTGGTGGCAGCTGCCGCTGGGCGTGGTGTTCCTGTCCATGATGAGCGTCGTGGGCGACCTGATCGAGTCGCTGGTCAAGCGCAGCGCGGGGGCAAAGGACAGCAGCAACCTGCTGCCCGGCCACGGCGGCGTCCTGGACCGGGTGGATGCACTGTTGCCAACCCTCCCTCTAGCGATGATGCTGGCTTTCCTGTGAATCCGAATTCCAAAACACGCGTCACGGTTCTGGGCTCGACAGGCTCGGTGGGCGTGAGCACGCTCGATGTGATTGCACGTCACCCCGGGCATTTCGAGGTTTTTGCCTTGTCGGCCGCAACGCGTGTGGACGAACTGCTCGCGCAGTGCCAGCGTTTCAAGCCGCGTTTTGCCGTCATGGCCAGCGCCCCGCACGCGGCCCGGTTGGCCGATAAGCTGCGCGACAACGATGTCCCGACCCAGGTGCTGGATTCGCCTGATGCGCTCGAGCGCATTGCGGCGCACGAGGACGTGGACGCCGTGATGGCCGCCATCGTCGGCGCCGCAGGATTGCCGCCCTGCCTGGCGGCGGCCCGCGCCGGCAAGCGCCTGCTGCTGGCGAACAAGGAAGCGCTGGTGGTCGGTGCCGACCTGTTCATGGCGGCGGTGCGCGAAGGTGGCGCTTCCCTGCTGCCGATCGACAGTGAGCACTCGGCCATCTTCCAGTCGCTGCCGGAAGACCCGGCCACCTGGCCGCGCCGCATCGACAAGATCATCCTGACTGCCTCGGGCGGCCCGTTCCGCACGCGGCCTCCCGCAACGCTTCGCGATGTGACCCCGGACGAGGCGTGCGCCCACCCCAATTGGGTGATGGGACGCAAGATCTCTGTGGACTCGGCCACCATGATGAACAAGGCGCTCGAGGTGATCGAGGCGCGCTATCTGTTCGGTGTGTCGCCGGACCAGATCGAGGTGGTGATCCATCCGCAAAGCGTCATCCACTCCATGGTGCAGTTCACCGATGCATCGGTGATCGCCCAGTTGGGCACGCCCGACATGCGCGTGCCCATTGCCTGCGGCCTAGCCTGGCCGGAGCGCCTGGAAAGCGGCGCCACGCGGCTGGACTTCCGCAGCCTGTCCGCGCTGACCTTCGAGGAACCCGACGCAGTGCGCTTTCCTGGCCTGCAATTGGCCTGGCAGGCGCTGCGGGCAGCGCCCGGCACCACGGCCGTGCTCAATGCCGCGAACGAGATTGCCGTCGAAGCCTTCCTGGACGGTCGGTTGCGCTTTGACCGCATTCATGCGGTAAACCTGGAAACTTTGGAGGCCGTGCAGCCCTCCAAGCCGGCATCGCTGGCCGACCTGCTGGATCTGGATGCCGGCGCGCGCCGTGCGGCCCGTGCGGCCGCGCAGCGCATGGCGGCCTGAAGCGCAACTCTTCGCCCCCCTGGCTGCCATGCTCACCGTCATTGCCTTCAT
>JABFVP010000188.1 GCA_013362725.1 Cupriavidus sp. | reverse complement strand
CGGCCCGCCAGGAGCTTCGACATGAGCGTGACCGGCACCCCTCTCGACCGCGTCGACGGCATTCCCAAGGTCACCGGCCGCGCCCGCTACGCCGCCGACCACACCCTGCCGGGACTGGTCCACGCGGTGATGGTGACCAGCGCCATCGCCCGCGGCGAGATCGTCGCCATCGACACCGCCGCGTGCGAACGCATGCCGGGCGTGCGGCTGGTGCTGACGCCGTTCAACGCCCCGCACCTGCCCCGGGGCGGCAAGGCCGCCGCGGACATCCCCACCGCGGGCCACGTCATGAGCCTGCTGCAGGATACCGCGGTCCACTACAACAACCAGCCTATCGCCGTGGTGGTGGCAGATACGCTCGAGCAGGCCCGCGACGCCGCGCGCTGCCTGCCGGTGCAATACCGGCCGGCCGATGCCATGCTGGACTTCGCGCAGGCGCGCGCGCGGGCTCGCAAGCCTGACGAGGACGAATCCGCCGACAGCCGCCGCGGCGATCCCGATGCGGGCCGGCGCGGCGCAGCAGCCGTGATCGACGCGGTCTACTCCACGCCGATGGAAACCCACAACCCGATGGAGCCGCACGCCACCCTCGCCGCGTGGGATGGCGACCAGCTGACCCTGTACGACGCAACGCAGTACGTCAGCGGCGTGCGCAAGGCGGTCGCGGCCGCGTTCGGCATCGCTGCCGACAAGGTGCGCGTGATCTGCCCGTATGTGGGCGGCGGCTTTGGCTGCAAGGGCTCGGTGTGGTCGCACGTGGTGCTGGCCGCGATGGCGGCGCGGCAGGTCGGCCGCCCGGTCCGGCTGGTGGTGGAACGGACCCAGATGTTCGGTCCGGTGGGCGGCCGGCCTTTTACCGAGCAGCATGTGGTTGCCGCCGCGGCGGCCGACGGCGCGCTGCACGCGCTGCGCCACGACGTGACCGCATGCACTTCGGCGATCGAGGAATGGCTGGAATCCGCCGCGCTGATCACGCGCCGGCTCTACGCCTGCCCCAACGTGCAGACCAGCCACCGGCTGGTCGAACTGGACATCGGCACGCCCACCTTCATGCGCGCGCCGGGTGAAGCACCCGGCAGCTTTGCGCTCGAATGCGCGCTCGACGAACTGGCCGAGCGGCTGGGCCTCGACCCGGTCGCCCTGCGCCTGCGCAACCATGCCGACATCGATCCGGACAAGCAGCTGCCGTTCTCGAGCAAGTCGCTGCGCGAATGCTATCGCGACGCCGCCGAGCGCTTCGGCTGGGCCCGCCGCGATCCCGCCCCACGCTCGATGCACGCCGACGGCAAGCTGGTGGGAATGGGCATGGCCACCGCCACCTATCCCAGCTACCGCTCGCCGGCCAGCGCGATGGTGCGCCTGCTGCCGGACGGCACGGCGCTGGTGCGCACGGGCTCGCAGGACCTTGGCACCGGCACCTATACGGTGATGACGCAGGTCGCTGCCGATGCGCTGGGCCTGCCGCCGGAACGCGTACGCTTTGAACTGGGCGACACGGCCTTCCCCGAGGCGCCGGTGTCGGGCGGCTCGCAGTCGGTGGCCAGCGTCGCCCCCGCCGTGCAGCAGGCGGCCGAGGCGGCGCGGCTGCGCCTGGTCCGCCAGGCCGTGGCCGATACCGCCTCGCCGTTGTCTGGCGCGCAGGCGGAAGACGTCGAGATCGTCGATGGCTGGCTGCAACGCCGCTCGGATCTGGCGCAGCGCGAACCCATGTCTGCGCCGATGCAGCGCGCTGGCGGGCGAGCGCTCGAAGCCCGCGCCAGCACCAGGCCCGGCAAGGAGCGCCAGGCGTATTCCATGCACGCCTTCGGCGCGGTCTTTGCCGAAGTCCGCGTCGACCCGGACCTGGGCGAGATCCGCGTCCACCGCGTCGTTGCCAGCTACGGCGCCGGCCGGCTGCTCAACCGCAAGACCGCGCACAGCCAGCTGATGGGCGGCATCGTCTGGGGCATCGGCATGGCGCTGCACGAGAAGACCGAGCTGGACCTGGCCACCGGACGCGTCACCAACGCCAACCTGGCCGAGTATCACGTTCCGGTCAATGCCGACATCGGCACCATCGAGGTCACGGTGGTGGACGAGGACGATCCGCATATCAACACGCTCGGCACCAAGGGCATCGGCGAGATCGGCATCGTCGGCGTGGCCGCCGCGATTGCCAATGCCGTGTACCACGCCACCGGCCGGCGCGTGCGCGACTTGCCGATCACGCTGGACAAGCTGCTCGACTGAACGCCTTCCCGTCACCGGGCAGGAATCCGCAGGCGCCGCGCTGGCCGCGCCAGTGGTTGCGCCGGCCGCGATCCAGTGGAAAGATGTCGTTCACGGGCCCCGCGCCCGCAACCAGGCTGCCCGCCATGCGGGCATGGAGGCTGCCGTGACCGAGCGAATTCCACCGCGTACTTCCTCGCGCATCGCCCTGCTGCTGGCCACCGGCGCGCTGCTGGCCGCGGGCCGGACCAGCGCCCAGACGCCGGCACCGCTGGCTGAATGGCAGTTCTCCGCCGGCATTCCGCTGCAGAAGCTGTTCCAGGACGACATCCCCGACTGGCAGGTCCGGCTGGGCGCCGCCGCGATGCTGCGGCCACGCTACGACGGCTCGTCCGAGTACATCGTGATCGGCGGCCCCAGCATCGACATCCGCTACCGCGACCTCGCCTTTGCCTCGATCGGCGAAGGGCTGGGCGTGAACCTGCTGCGCGGCAAGAACTGGCGCGCTGGCATCGCGCTTACCTACAACCTGGGCCGGCGCGGGCAGGAAGACTCGCCGCACCTGGACGGCATGGGCAATATCAACCCGGCGCCGGAAGGCAAGCTGTTCGCCGAGTACGCGGTGTCGAAGGAATTCCCGCTGGTGCTGCGCATCGATGCGCGCCGCAGCCTGGGCGGCAGCGACGGCTGGATCGGCGACATCGGCGCCTATATGCCGCTGCCCGGCAGCTCGGAGAGATTCTTCTGGTTCGCCGGCCCCACCGTCACGCTGGCCGACTCGCGCTACATGAACGCCTGGTACGGCGTCAGCGCGGCGCAGGCGCGCGCGGGGCGGCCGCAGTACCACGCGCGCGGCGGGATCAAGTCCTACGGCTTCGGCGTGACCTCGGTGTGGTACTTCGCCAAGCACTGGTTTGCCAGCTCGGACGTGGCCGTGTCGCAACTGGCCGGCGATGCGGCCGACAGCCCGATCACGCGCAAGCGCACCAACGCGGTGTTCGACCTGTCGGTCAACTACGAATTCTGACGATCGTCGCGGCCGGCCTGGTTCGGCTATCGCACATTGGTTGCCCGCATCCGTGATTCAGCCGCCAACGGTGCGGCACCGCACAGACTGCGTCCCGCATAATTGGCCGGCCGGATCTCCGGCCGCAGGCCCCGCCAGGGGATTGCCAAGCATGCCAAGGAAGGAGACGTAGTTGAAGTCCAGCATCAAGCATCGCGTCGCGCGCAGCGCGCGTTCCATCGCCATCGCCGTTGCCGGCGTGGCCGCCCTCCACACCGCCCCTATTGTCCTAGCCGCCGACGCATGGCCGGCCAAGCCGATCAAGGTGATCGTGCCCTACACCCCGGGCGGCTCCACCGACACGGTCGCCCGGGTCGTATTCGAGCAGGTCTCGCAACGGCTGGGCCAGCCCATCATCATCGAGAACAAGCCCGGTGCCAACAGCACCCTGGGCGTCGGCGTGGCCGCGCGCTCGGCGCCGGACGGCTACACCTTTGTCTCGGTGCTGGCGGCCTACAGCGCCAACATGTCGCTGTATTCCAAGCTCAGCTACAAGCCCGCGGACCTGGTGCCGGTGGCGGAAATGGCCGAGCTGCCGCTGTTCCTGTTCGCCAGCAAGAAGCTGCCGGTCAAGACCGTGGCCGAACTGGTCGACTACGGCAAGAAGCATCCCGACACGCTGACCTTCGGCTCCAGCGGCGTCGGCAGCTCCGCGCACCTGACCGGCGAGCGCCTGGCGATGGAATCGAAGCTCAAGCTCACCCACGTGCCCTACAACGGCAGCGCGCCGATCCTGCCGGCACTGGTGTCAGGCGAGGTCTCGGTGGCGTTCGACCCGCTGCTGGTGCCGATGCCGCACGTCAAGTCCGGCAAGATCAACGTGCTGGCCGTCGCTTCGGCCAAACGCTGGCCGGGCGAGCCCAATATCCCCACCATGGAAGAAGCCGGCTTCCCCGGCTTCGTCATGAGCTCATGGACCGGCCTGCTGGCACCGGCCGGCACGCCGCAGCCGATCGTCGCGCGCATGGCCCGGGAAATCGCCGCGGCCACGCGCAGCCCGGAAGTCACGAAGAAACTGACCGACCTGGGCTTTGTGCCGGTGGGCGGTACGTCCGAGGAGTTCCGCAAGCTGATCGAGCGCGATACCAGGCGGTATGCCGAGATCGTCAAGGCGGGCAAGATCACGCTCGACTAAGGCCGCAGGCTGGCGGCGCCGGGCGCCGCCAGCCACGCTGCACTGCTTACCGCGGTGCTGGTACATCGCGCCCGGCGTGATGCCCGCTGCGCGCAGCCGGCTGCTGTTGTTGTGGGTTGCCGTGCTACAGTCGGTCTTCATTCGCTGTAGCCAGCCTCATGTCGCCATCCACTACGCGTGGACCAGGCGATCCGGGCCCGCCACCAACCTCGCATGGACAACCACGCCGGCACGCACAGCATGACCGCCCAGACCCCGCCTCTCGTCCCCGCGCAAACCGCCCTGGTAGTCATGCACTACCAGACCGACATCCTGGCCCTCTTCCCCTCCGCCGCCCCCACCTTGCTCGCCAATACGCGCAAGCTGTGCGACGCCGCGCGGGCCCGGGGCGTCAGCGTCTATTTCGCCAAGATCCACTTCAGCCCGGGCTATCCGGAAGTCAGCCCGTTGAACCGCAATGGGCAGGGAATCAAGCGGCTGGGCCTGTTCGTCGACGACCAGGTCTCGCCCGAGCTTGGGCGGCGGGACCATGAACCGCTGATCGTCGCGCATCGCGCCAGCGTGTTCTTTGGCACCGACCTGCAGCTACGGCTGTCGGCGCAGGGTATCGATACCCTGCTGATGGCAGGCATTGCCTCGACCGGCGTGGTGCTGTCGTCGGTGGCGTATGCGAGCGATGCCGATTTTCGCCTGTTCACGGTCAAGGATTGCTGCTACGACCCGGACCAGGTCGTGCACGACCATCTGTTTGCCACGGCGTTCGATTCGCGCACCACGGTGCTGTCGCTCGCTGAGGCCCTGGCACTGCTTGGCTGAGTCGCCCGATTGCCGCAGTTCGCGCGGCGCAACGCGGGCACACCCACGACGGAGGAACACCCATGTTCGACCACGTCAAGTTCGGAGTCCGCGACTATGTGGCTGCTTCAGATTGATGCCCGTCAAGCGCGCATCCACGCCGGCATCTACGCTGAAGAATGCGCCCCGCCACCTTGATTCCGCACGATCCTTCTTCAGGAGACTCATCATGTACCAGCGCATCCTGCTCGCCGTCGATGGCAGCCGTTCTTCGGACCTGGCCCTGAGCCAGGCCATCATCATCGCCACGGCAACCGGCGCCGAGGTAAAAGCCCTGTTCGTGGCGGACGACACCGATGTCTTCTTCGAAGCCAGCTACTTCAACCCGAAAGAACTGGTCGACAACCTCATCACGCATGGCCGCAAGGCGCTCGATGCAGCCTCCGTCAGGCTCGGCGAGGCGGGCGTGCCGAACCTGATGCAACTCGATGAAAAGCCGGTGGCGCCGGGTCAGATCTCGTCGACCATTGTTGCCGAGGCCGATGCCTGGAATGCCGACCTGATCGTGCTTGGCACGCATGGCCGCCGCGGGGTACGGCGCCTGCTGATGGGCAGCGTATCGGAGGGCGTACTGGCCAAGACCAGCAAGCCCGTGCTGCTGGTTCGCAGCGAAATCGAAGGCTAGGCCCCGGACTCCAGGCAGGTGGCGGTCCAAGCGGGTACGAAACCTGCAAACGATTGGCTGGCATCCGTACTCACCACATTCTTGCCATGAAACCTGTCACGCTGATTGGAGCCCCCACCGACGTCGGAGCCGGCACGCGCGGCTGCTCGATGGGCCCGGAGGCGCTGCGCGTCGCCGGCCTGGCGCAGGCGCTATCTCGCAACAACCTGCAGGTCGAGGACGCCGGCAACCTGGACGGCCCCGCCAATCCGTGGCAGCCGCCCCGGGACGGTCTGCGCCACCTCGACGAAGTACTCGCGTGGAACCGTGCCGTCTATGACGCCTGCCTCGGCACCCTGCAAGCCGGTCGGCTGCCGCTGCTGATGGGTGGCGACCATTGCCTGGCGATCGGCTCGATCAGCGCCGCGGCGCGTCATTGCCGTGACAGCGGCAAGACCCTGATGGTGCTGTGGCTCGATGCGCACGCCGACGCCAATATCGGTACCACCACGCCTACCGGCAACATGCATGGCATGCCCGTCGCCTGCCTGTGCGGAGACGGTCCGGCACCGTTGACCACGCTGGCCGGCACGGCGCCGGCGGTGCAGCGCAGCGCGATCCGGCAGATCGGCATCCGCAGTGTCGATGCAGAGGAAAAGCGCCGCCTGCACGAATTACACCTGGCGGTGTACGACATGCGCTACATCGACGAGAACGGCATGCGCCACACCATGCAGCAGGCATTGGCGGGCATCGACGCGCAGACGCACCTGCACGTCAGCTTCGACGTGGATTTCCTGGACTGCGTGATTGCACCCGGCGTGGGTACGACCGTGCCGGGCGGGCCGACCTATCGCGAAACCCAGCTGTGCATGGAAATGATCGCCGATACCGGCCAGCTGGCATCGCTCGACGTGATGGAACTCAACCCGGCCTGCGACGTGCGCAACCAGACCGCGCAACTAGCCGTGGACCTGGTGGAAAGCCTGTTCGGGAAATCGACGCTGTGGCGTCCGCCGCCCGGTTAAAAAGTTGCACGGCGTGCCTGTCGATACTTCAAAGCCGTGCCGCATCTCGGCCCTCGCACGCGCCAGGATCGCTCGCCCGCCCGCCACAGAGCCCTACTGACCAAACGCCGCGAATTTCTCCGCCAGGAACTCCACGAACAACCGGATGCGCGACGACAGCTGATGCCGCTGCTGGTAAACGGCATAGATGTTCGCTTCTGGCGTCGCATACTGCGGCAGCACCTGCACCAGCCTGCCGCTGCGCAGGTAGCGGTCGACATCCCATTCGGCGCGCAGCACGATGCCGTGTCCTTCCAGCGCCCAGTTCACGGCGATCTCGCCATCGTTGGTGGTCAGGTTGCCGCGCACGTGGATGGACTCGGTGCGCGCTCTGGCTCCCCTGACCGGGGTCAGTCGCCAGACACCATAGGCGTCGCTGCCCTGGCGGATGCCGATGCAGTTATGACGCGGCAGGTCAGCCGGCACCTGGGGCGTGCCGTGCTTGCGCAGGTAACCCGGCGACGCCACCAGCAAACGACGATTCGGCGCCAGCTTGCGCGCCACGATGCGGGCGTCCGGCGGCTCGCCGAAGCGCACGCAAACGTCGAACGCATCCTCACTCAGCGGCGGCGGGTCGGCTGACAGCTGCAGTTGCACATCGACCTCGGGATACATGCGGCTGTAATCGGAGATGACCGGCGCCACGTGCATGCGCCCGAAACCGAGCGTGGCATTGACGCGCAGCAGCCCGCTGGGCCGGCCCTTGGCGCTGGTCAGCAATTGCTCCAGGTCGTCCAGTTCGCCCAGGATGCGGCGGGCATGCTCGAGCAGCACCTCGCCCTCCGGGGTCAGGCTCATGCGCCGCGTGGTGCGGATCACCAGCGGCATGCCGATGCGAGCCTCCATCTGGCCCAGCCGCTTGCTGACCGCCGCGGTGGTGATACCGAGGTCGCGTGCCGCCGCGCTCAGGCTGCCGGCCGTAGCCAGCGCGGCGAAGAAGCCCAGCTCGGCGGGCTGGATGGCACTATGGGCCGCCATCTGTCACCTTCAACCTTGAGTTAAGAATGGTTTAACTTTATCCCCGATCCAAAACCTCGTCCACCGAACAGAATTCGCCGACGGATTTTCCAGACCAGAGAGGTGACGAACCATGAAGACCTACAAGATTGCAACCATCCCCGGCGACGGCATCGGCAAGGAGGTCGTGCCCGCCGGCCGCGAGGTCATGGAAGCGCTGGCCGCCCATGGCGCCGGTTTTCGCTTCGAGTTCGAGAACTTCGACTGGGGCGGCGACTACTACCGCCAGCATGGCGTGATGATGCCGGCGGATGGCCTGGAGGCACTGCGTGACAAGGACGCGATCCTGTTCGGCTCCGCCGGCGACAACCAGATCCCGGACCACATCACGCTGTGGGGCCTGCGCCTGAAGATCTGCCAGGGCTTCGACCAGTACGCCAACGTGCGCCCGACCCGCATCCTGCCCGGCATCGATGGCCCGCTCAAGCGCTGCGCGCCGGAGGACCTGAACTGGGTGATCGTGCGCGAGAACTCGGAAGGCGAATACTCCGGCGTCGGCGGCCGCGTGCACCAGGGCCATCCGATCGAGGCCGCCACCGATGTCTCGATAATGACGCGGGTCGGCGTCGAGCGCATTCTGCGCTTCGCGTTCAGGCTGGCGCAGTCGCGGCCGCGCAAGCTGCTGACGGTGATCACCAAATCCAACGCCCAGCGTCATGCCATGGTGATGTGGGATGAAGTCGCGGTGCAGGTCGCGCAGGATTTTCCCGACGTCACCTGGGACAAGGAACTGGTCGATGCCGCCACCGCGCGCATGGTCAACCGTCCGGCAACGCTCGACACCATTGTCGCCACCAACCTGCACGCCGACATCCTGAGCGACCTGGCCGCCGCGCTGGCCGGCAGCCTGGGCATTGCGCCCACCGGCAATATCGATCCGGAGCGTCGCTATCCGTCGATGTTCGAGCCGATCCACGGCTCCGCCTTCGACATCATGGGCAAGGGCCTGGCCAACCCCGTCGGCACGTTCTGGTCGGTGGTGATGCTGCTCGAGCACCTGGGCGAGCACGCCGCCGCGCAGCGCGTGATGGCGGCAATCGAAGCCGTGACCGCCAATCCGGCGCTGCATACCGGCGACCTGGGCGGCAAGGCGAAGACGGTCGACGTGACCAGGGCCGTGTGCGAGTTCCTGGCGGCAAGCCGCCAGCCCAAGGCCGCATAAGGCGCTTCCGGCGGGCCACCGCCGTCTGCGAGCAGAAAGCTCTGCGGGCCGCTCGGCCTTTGCCGGTAGCGGCCTTCACGCATTTCCGCTCAGAAAACTACAGGAGACACAACCATGCGTACGTTCACCACCCGGATGATCCGCCTTTGCAGCCTGTCGCTCTGCGCGATCGGACTTTGCAGCGCTACCGCGGCAACGGCACAGGACTGGCCGGCCAAGCCCGTCAGCCTGGTGGTGCCGTTCCCGCCGGGCGGCACCACCGACGTGCTGGCGCGCGCGCTCGGCGACCAGTTGGCGAAGGCCCTGGGCCAGCCGGTCATCGTCGAGAACCGGCCCGGCGCGGGCGCCACCGTCGGCGCCGACTATGTCGCCAAGGCAAAGCCTGATGGCTATACGCTGCTGATCGGCGCCGTCCACCACACCATCGCCACGTCGGTCTACAAGAAGCTTCCCTACAGCTTCCAGAAAGACCTGGCGCCGGTGTCCACGCTGGCGATGGTGCCCAATGTGCTGGTCATCAACAGCGCCAGGACCCCGGTGAAGAACGTGGCCGAAC
>JABFVP010000200.1 GCA_013362725.1 Cupriavidus sp. | reverse complement strand
CGCGGGAGAGGGGAGCAAACCGCCAGGCATGTTGGAACCTTCGCCCTCACTCAGGCCGCGCCAGGTCCGCCCCCTCCATCACCCACGCCCTGAACGTGCGCAATGCCGGCAGGTGCTGCTTCTGCTCCGGATAGCACAGGTAATAGCCCTTCTTGGCCAGCACCTGCGCGGGATGCGCCACCACCAGCGCGCCGCTGGCCAGCTCTGCCTCGATCAGGCAGCGCGGGATCAGCGCGATGCCCAGCCCCGACAGCGCCGCCTGCGTCAGCAGCGAAAACTGGTCGAAACGCGCGCCGCTCCAGGCATCGCGCGTGGGCAGGCCGAGCGTGGCGAACCAGTCGGGCCAGGCCTCGGGCACGGTGGTGTGGTGCAGCAGCGGATAGCGCAGCAACGCCGCCGGCGTCGGCGCGACGCCATCGGGCTCGGACGCGAGCAGGCCCGGCCGGCATACCGGCAACACTTCGCGGCCGGTCATGTAGTCGGCCAGGCTGCCGGGCCAGACGCCATCGCCGAAGCGGATCGCGGCATCGAGCTCCGGCTCGGAAAAATCGTAACCCTGCGCATGCGGCACGAACTCCAGCGTCACCTCCGGATGCCGCGCGAAGAACTGCGGCAGGCGCGGGATCAGCCACTTGGCGCCCAGCGTCGGCATGCTGGCGATATGCAGCACGCCGCCCCGCCCCTGCCCGGCCATCAACTCCACCGTGGCGGCTTCCAGCTCGTTCAGGCTGGGCGCGATGCGCTCGAGGTAGCGCTCGCCCGCGGGGGTCAGCACCAGCCGCTGGCGCACCCGCTGAAACAGCTCGACCCCGAGGTAGGCCTCGAGGCTGCGCACCTGCTTGCTGACCGCGCCTTGCGTGACATGCAGCTCGCGAGCGGCTACGGTAAAGCTGTTATGGCGCGCCGCCGACTCGAAGGCGTGCAACTCGGTCAGCGACGGACATAGGCGTCGCATAAATCACCTCTACTTCACGACCAGATGGAATGAGCGAGGGATTTTATTTCGTTTGCGAGGGTCCTGCTTGCGCGAGCAGAATCGTGAAAACGCCTTTGTCTCTTCCTTGATACCTTTCGCCACATAGATATGCAACGTCGCCACCTGCTCCGCGTCCTGGCCGCCTCCTCGGCCGCCCTTGCCACCGGCCTGTCGTTCAGCGCCGCCGCCCAGTCCGGCTATCCGACCAAGCCGATCACGCTGGTAGTGCCGTTCCCGGCCGGCGGCACCACCGACATCGTCGCGCGCATTGTCGCCGACAAGCTTGGCCAGCAGCTGGGCCAGGCCGTGGTGGTCGATAACCGTGGCGGCGCCGGCGGCAGCATCGGCACCACCTTCCTGTCCAAGGCCGCGCCGGACGGCTATACGCTGGGCATTGCCACGGCCTCGACCCACGGCATCAACCCGGCGGTGTATCCGCGCCTGTCCTACGATGCGACCAAGGACTTCACCCCCATCACCAACCTGGCCTCGGTGCCGAACGTGATGAGCATCCATCCGTCGGTCAAGGCCACCGACATGAAGGCCTTCATCGCGCTGGCGCAGTCCCAGCCCGGCAAGCTGGCCTATGGCTCGGCCGGCAACGGCAGCGTCTCGCACATGATGGGCGAACTGTTCAAGATGAGCAGCAAGACCGAACTGCTGCACGTGCCGTACAAGGGCGTGGGCCCCGCACTGAACGACGCGCTGGCCGGCCAGGTGCAGGTGCTGTTCGACAACCTGCCGTCGTCGCTGCCGTTTATCGAGGGCGGCAAGCTGCGCGCGCTCGCGGTGGCAGCGCCCAAGCGCGTGGCCGCGCTGCCCAATGTGCCGACCTTCGCCGAGCTCGGCCTCGGCGAAGTCAACGATGCCGCCTGGTTCGGCCTGATCGCGCCGGCCAACCTGCCGGCCGACCTGCAGAACAAGCTGCATGCCGCCGCGGTCAAGGTGCTGGCGCTGCCGGAAGTCAAGGCCAAGCTGGAAAAACTGGGCGCGACGCCGGTGGGCGACACCCCGGCGCACTTTGCCGCGCAGATCAAGAGCGAAGTGGCCAAGAACAAGCGCGTCGCCGCCGCCGCCAAGATCTCGCTCGACTGAACGCACCGCACACCATGACCGACACCGACCGAACCATCGCGGACAGTCCGTTCTGCCTGTACCAGCCCGAGGGCCAGCCTGCGGCGCTGTTCCTGGACTCGCCGCACAGCGCGACCACCTACCCGACGGACTTCCGCCCCAATCCCGCGCTGCCGCTGTCGCTGCTGCGCCAGGCCGAGGACACCTTTGTCGACGAGCTCTACGCCGGCGCCCCGGCGCGCGGCATCCCGCTGCTGTGCGCGGGCTTTCCGCGCAGCTACCTCGACGCCAACCGCGCGCTCGAGGAGATCGACGAAGCCCTGCTCGACGCGCCGTGGCCCGGCGCCAGGCAGGAGACCGCCAAGACCCGGCTCGGCAAGGGCCTGGTCTGGCGCGTGCTGGACACCGGCGAAGCCATCTACGACCGCAAGCTGAGCGTGGCCGAGGTGCAGGCGCGCATCGAACGCTGCTACCTGCCCTACTACGCGCAGCTGCAGAAGCTGGCCGAGCACGCCGTCGCCAGCCATGGCAGCGCCTGGCATATCAACTGCCATTCGATGCCCAGCCACGCCGCGCCGTTCGCGACCGAATTCCCCGGACTCGAGCATCCGGATTTCGTCGTGGGCGACCGCGACGGCACCACCTGCGACAAGCGCTTTACCGACCGCGTCGAGGGGCTGCTCAAGGAGATGGGCTACGAAGTCTGGCGCAACCACCCGTACAAGGGCGTCGAGATCGTGCGCGTGGTCGGGCAGCCGCAGGCCGGCCGCCACAGCCTGCAGCTCGAGGTCAACCGCAAGCTCTACATGGACGAGGCCGGCCTGACGCATACCGCCGGCTTCGCCAAGCTGCGGCACGACCTGAACAGCCTGCTTGACGAACTGCTGCGCTTTACCCGCGCGATGCCGTCGCGCGTGGCCTGAAAAACCCTGCGATCCCCGACCCGGCTGCGCCGCCGGGGCCCATTTCGGAAACTGCGGCCCCGCGCCGGGATCACTTCGCGCCGGCGTGAGCGTGTCGGCCAGGCTTTAGAAGAATGGGTAACAAGATTTAGGAACTTTGGCAGATGGGTTTCCTCTATCATGGCATTCCTTTGCGAACCCATCCTGGCTGCCGGCCCCTGGCGCCGGCAGGCAATCCCAGGCAAGTCCATACGCTCACAACGCTAACACCGTGATCCGACGAATCTCCGCAATGCTCGGCAGCCGGCTGCGCATGGTGGCCGCCGCCGTAGCCGGTGCGATCGCGCTGGCAGGCTGCGCCAATCTGCCGGACGAGGCCGCCGGCACCGCCGCCAGCCCGGCGCCGTCGCCTTCAATCGCCGCACCCGTCCCGACACCTGCCCGCCCCGCCGCTGTCCCCGCCCCGGGAGCTTCCGCTTCGCCTCCCACCAAGACCATCAACTTGCCCGACCGCGGCCGCGTCAGCCTGTCCGAGTACCGCGCGCGCATGCGCGAGCAGCTGATGAAGACCGAGAATGCCAGCAGCGACGTGGCCGACTGCGCCGCGCACGCCAGCTGGGTGGTGCCGCGCTCGGCCAGCTACGATGCGCTGAAGATCCCCACCGGCGCGCTCGCCGCCGGGCAAGCCACCACCGAACCCTGGAGCGGGCGTTTCTCGCCGGGCAAGCAGGCGGTGCCGGTCAGCTCGGTGGTCACGTTCGCCGCCACCGCGCACAAGCGCAAGGGCAGCGAAGACTGGCAGCCGGTGAAGGTGCGCTGCGGCTATGACGACGGCATGATGCTGGCGTACGAGCTGCTCGACAGCAGCGGCGCCACCATCAGCGAGCCCGCCGCGGCGCCGGCGGTACCCACCGCCACGCGCACGTCGGCCAGCAAGAGCCGCAAGGGGGCCAAGGGCAAGGGCACGGCGTCGAAGTCCGGCAAGGCTTCGGCATCGAAGTCGGTGAAGTCGAGCTCGGCCAAGTCGACGTCGGCGAAGGCAAGCAGCAAGAGCAAGAAGAAGCAGTAGGACTTCTGTGCGAGCGCTTGTTTTCTCCCCTCTCCCGCTTGCGGGAGAGGGGCCGGGGGAGAGGGCCGGCGCTCGGCAAGCACGATGACGCTTCACTCCGTGGAAGCACCGGCCCTCTCCCCCGCCCCTCTCCCATAAATGGGAGAGGGGAGAAACCCCGCAGCAAGCCGATGCCTCAGCCCAGATAATCCAATATCGCCTGCAGCATCGCCGTCCCCAGCAGCGCGCTGCGCGCACCATTCCATCCGACCGCCGGATCCGGCAGGTCGGCGTTGTCCTTGAACGGCATCTCCAGCGTCAGCGCCAGGCAGCCGAAGGTATGGCCGATGTACTTCGACGCCAGCTTGAGCGCGTCGGCGTTGTACTTGCTGGCCGCATAGCCGTGCACGTCCTGGAAGTCCGGCGAGGCCCGCTTGAAGGCCTCGATAAAGCGCTGCTGCTCGCGCCGGCGCGCTTCGGTGAAGCCGGGCAGCATCTCGCTGCCGGCGACGAAGTTGTACGGCAGGCCCTCGTCGCCATGGATATCGAAGAACATGTCGCAGCCGCTGGCCTCGATCGCGCGGCGCACGTGGTAGACCTCGGGGCTGGTGTCCGGGCTGGGCGTCATCCACTCGCGGTTCAGGTTGGCGCCTGCGGCGTTGGTGCGCAGGTTGCCACGCGCCGAGCCGTCGGGGTTCATGTTCGGCACGATATGGAACACCGCGCGCTCGAGCAGCTTGCGCGCGACCGGATCGCCGGCCCACACGCCGGTGCCGGTCAGCCGCTGCAGCACGCCCTCGACGAACCACTCGGCCATGCTTTCGCCCGGGTGCTGGCGCGCAATCATCCAGATGGTCGACTTGCCGGGACCGGGCGTGCCGATGGTGACGCGCGTCATGTCGCGCCCGTCGACGGTGCTGCCCAGGTGCGACAGCCGCGCCAGCGGCGAGCGCTGGCAGCTCGCCAGCAACGACAGGTGGCGCTCGTCCGGGTATGGCTCGAAATACGCGAACCAGATGCTGTCGTGCCCGGGCGTGACCTCCACCGTCATCACCTGGCCGTCGAAACGCGTCGGCACGCGGAACCAGTTGATGCGGTCATACGACGCCACCGCGCGGTAGTCGCGCCAGCCGTCCGGATAGGTGCAGTCGCCCGCGTTCAGGAAATGCATGCGGCAGGCCTGCCCGGCCGCGCCCTGCAGCCGGAAATGGAACCATTGGCGGAAGTCGGCATGCGAATCGGCACGGATGCGCAGGCGGATATCGTCGGCGCGGTCGAGCGCCTCGACCTCGATGGCGCCGGAATCGAAATGCGAAGAGATATGCAGCATGGCTGGCGGTCTGGTGGCGATGGGTTCAGGACGCGTTCTCAATCTTCCAGGCGACGGCGGAACACCCAGCGGGTCGCGTCCGAGGCCGCCTTGTCGAAAGCATAGCCGTCCTCGGCAAAGCGCTTGAGCTTGTCCGGCTCGGTCACGCGGTGCGTCACGGCGTAGCGCGCCATGGTGCCGCGCGCGCGCTTGGCGTGGAACGAAATGATCTTGTAGCGGCCGCCCTTCCAGTCCTCGAACACCGGCGTGACGATGCGCGCCTGCAGCACCTTGGGCCGCACCACCTTGAAATACTCTTCCGAGGCCAGGTTGACCAGCACCGGCGCGCCCTCCTGCTTGAGGTCCGCCATGTCGGCGTTGAGCATCTGCGTGACGTCGTCGCCCCAGAACGCGTACAGGTCCTTGCCGGCGGCATTGTCCAGGCGCGTGCCCATTTCGAGCCGGTACGGCTGCATCCAGTCCAGCGGGCGCAGCACGCCGTACAGGCCGGACAGGATGCGCAGGTGTTTCTGCGCAAAGCCAAGCTCGTCGGCCGACAGCGATTTCGCGTCGAGCCCGTCGTAGACGTCGCCGTTGAAGGCCAGCACCGCCTGCTTGCTGTTGGCCGCGGTGAAGCTCGGCGACCAGTCGGCGTAGCGCGTCACGTTGAGCACCGCGAGCTTGTCGGAGATATCCATCAGCGCGCCCACGTCCTGCGGCGCCAGCCGGCACAGGCGTTCGATCAGCGCGGCGGAACGGTCGATGAAGCGCGGCAGCGTGTGGGTCTTGATACGGGCGGGAGTCTCGTAGTCCAGCGACTTGGCGGGAGACAAAACGATGAGCATGGCAAAATCGCGGCAGTAGCCAAGGACAAACAAGCCCAGATTGTAGCGAATGCGCCTCGACACCACCGCAACCATCCCGCCCGCCGGCACTGCCGGAGACGCCGGCCGCCCCGCCGGCATCACATCCGCGCCGCGCGTGGTGCTCGACTCCAATATCTGGGTCGACCTGCTGGTGTTCCAGGATCCGCATGTCGAGCCGATCCGCGCCGCGCTGGAAGCCGGCACCATCGCCCCGGTGATCCGCGCCGACTGCCGCGAGGAACTGCGCCGGGTGCTGGCCTATCCGCAATTTTCCCGTTTTGATGTCGATATCGGCGCCGCGCTGGCCACGGTCGACCGCCTCGCCAGCCTGGAGGCGGCGCCGCCGCAGGCCGACTGCGACGCGCTGCGCCTGCCGCGCTGCAAGGACACCGACGACCAGAAGTTTGTCGAGCTGGCCCACTTTGCCGGCGCCGCCTGCCTGGTATCGAAGGACAAGGCGGTGCTCAAGCTGCGCAGCCGCCTGCGCCGCAGCAGCGGCGTGGAAGTGATGACGCCGCCGGCGTTCGGCGCCTGGCTGGCCGCGCTGGACCCGTCCCCGGTCGCCGATCCGCTTTAGAATGGCGGCTCGCGGCGCCGCCTCGCGCTGCCGTACGGCCGACCGCCTCCCGTTCCCACTGCATTGACTCGCGCTCTATGTCCGCAGACACCACGCTTGCCCCCCTGACGCCGCCGCCGTCGCGCCTGCCCGGCGTCGGCCCCACCATCTTTACCGTGATGTCGGCGCTCGCAGCCGAAATGAACGCGGTCAACCTGGGCCAGGGCTTCCCGGACTTCGACTGCGACCCGAGCATCGTCGATGCCGTGGCCGGTGCCATGCGCGCCGGCCATAACCAGTACCCGCCGATGGCGGGCGTGCCGCGCCTGCGCCAGGCCATCGCCGCCAAGATCGCCGGCCTGTATGGCCACCAGTACAGCTGGGACAGCGAGATCACGGTCACCGCGGGCGCCACGCAAGGCATCCTGACCGCGATCCTGTGCGCGGTGCATCCGGGCGACGAGGTCATCGTGCTGGAGCCGTGCTATGACAGCTACCTGCCCGCGATCGAACTGGCCGGTGCCACCGCGGTGCCGGTCGCGCTGGAAGCGCCCGCGTTCCGCGTGCCCTTCGACAAGCTCGCCGCCGCGATCACGCCGCGCACGCGCATGATCCTCGTCAACACGCCGCACAACCCCACCGGCACGATCTGGCGCGCCGGCGACATGGACAGGCTGGCGCAGATCCTGGCCGGCACCGACATCCTGCTGCTGTCGGACGAGGTCTACGAACACATGGTCTACGATGGCCAGCAGCATGAATCGGTGTCGCGCCATCCCGAACTGGCGCGCCGCAGCTTCGTCATCTCAAGCTTCGGCAAGACCTATCACGTGACCGGCTGGAAGGTCGGCTACGTCGCCGCGCCCGCCGCGCTGATGGCCGAGTTCCGCAAGGTGCACCAGTTCAACGTGTTCACGGTGAATACGCCGGTGCAGCACGGCCTCGCCGACTACATGGCCGATCCGGCGCCTTACCTGCAGCTTTCGGGCTTCTACCAGGCCAAGCGCGATTTCTTCCGCGCCGGGCTGGCGGGCTCGCGCTTCAAGCTGCTGCCGTCGGACGGGACATATTTCCAGTGCGTCGATTATTCCGCGATCTCGGACCTGAGCGAGGCCGACTTCGCCATGTGGCTGACGCGCGAGATCGGCGTGGCCGCGATTCCGGTTTCCGCCTTCTACTCGCAGCCGCGCGAATCGGGCGTGGTGCGGTTCTGCTTTGCGAAGAAGGAAGAGACGCTGGCGCTGGCGCTGGAGCGGTTGGGGAAGCTTTGAAGTGAAACTAAAACGCCCGCGGATCGCGGGCGTTTTTTCAGGTGAGGGCTTTCGCCCAGCAGGCGGATTGCTCCCCTCTCCCGCGCGCGGGAGAGGGGAGCGTTCACCACGGACGGTGGATCTTGTCTGCGCTAGCAAACGCTAACCGCCTGCGCTTACTTCCTGTTCCGGCTCATCATCAGCTCGGTATTCGCCTTGCGGTCCGCATTGACCTTCTGCACCGACTCGCGCTGCGACAGCGTCTTCAGGTAGTCCTTGACCGGCAGTTCCGCCAGCATGTCGGTGCCGTAGATAATCTTGGTGCATGACGACACCAGCGGCAGGTGTACCGCGGCGGCGCAATCGGCCAGCGTGAAGCGGTCGCCGGCGATGTACGGCGAGAACTTCGCCAGGCTGGCGAAGGCGGGGATATAGCGGCTCAGCAGCTTGTGCTGGCGCTCCTTGACGCCGTCGCTGACCTTGCCGCCAAAGAAGGCCTCCGCGTACAGCTCGCGCGCGGTCAGCTCCAGGTAGAGCTCCAGGAACACGATGATCTCGCGCACCTTGGCCGCCTGGTACGGCTCGGCCGGCAGCAGCGGCGTCTGCGGGTAGGCCGCTTCCACGTATTCGGCGATGGCCTCGGACTCGAACAGCGGGCCGGATTCGGTGTTGTTGTAGGGTACCTTGCCCGCCGGCGTGGCCGCCGGGTCGGTCTCGCCGATCCAGGCCAGCACCTCTTCGAATGGCACGTTCTTTTCCAGCAGCGCCAGCTTCACTTTGTTGTAGTAGTTGCTGGCGGCAAATCCGCAGAGCTTCAGCATGTCGTCTGTCTCCGTTATGGGATGGGTCCTCGCACTGAATCGCGGGGAACGGGGGATTGTGGACCATCCGGCGTCTGCAGTGAACCGGCTGGCCGATCAGCGCACGCCGCCTGCCCCGCCGGTCTGTCGCGGAAGGTGCAAAAAACGTACGATCGTGCTAATTTAACCACAACTTTTGGGACGAATGATGAGCACTTTCACCATCGACACGCTGGGTATCGTCGGCACCGGCGCCATGGGCCGCGGCATCGCGCAGATCGCCGCGCAGGCAGGCCTGACCGTCAACCTGTACGACGCCAACCCGCAGGCGGTGGAAGCCGCGCGCAAGTACCTGCAGGACACGCTGGCCAAGCTCGCCGACAAGGGCAAGATCAGCACCGCCGACGCCGAGGCCACGCTGGCCCGCGTCAAGCCCTGCGGCGCGCTCGAAGACCTGGCTGCCTGCGACATGGTGCTGGAAGCCATCGTCGAGAAGCTGGAGGTCAAGCGCGATTTGATTGCCAAGCTCGAAGCGATCCTGCGCGAGGACGCCATCATCGCCTCGAACACGTCGTCGCTGTCGATCACCGCGATCGCGGTCGGTGCGAAACATCCCGGCCGCATCGCCGGCTATCACTTCTTCAACCCGGTGCCGCTGATGAAGGTGGTCGAGGTCATCGACGGCCTGTCGGGCAACCCGGCGGTGGGCGATGCGCTGATGGCGCTGTCGCGCCGCATGGGCCATACGCCGGTGCGCTGCAAGGACATGCCGGGCTTTATCGTCAACCATGCCGGCCGCGGCATGAATATCGAAGGCCTGAAGGTCGCGCAGGAAGGCGTGGCCGGATTCGCCGACATCGACAACATCATGCGCGAGCAGGCGGGCTTCCGCATGGGGCCGTTCGAGCTGATGGACCTGACCGGGCTCGACGTGTCGCACCCGGTGATGGAATCGATCTACAACCAGTTCTACCAGGAGCCGCGCTACCGTCCGTCGCCGATCACCGCCATCCGCGCGGTCGGCGGGCTGATCGCCCGCAAGGCCGGCGCCGGCTTCTATGCCTACGCCGATGGCCAGAAGCAGGTGCCGGCCGCCGCCGCGGTGCCGGCCGCGCGCCCGTCGAGCGTGTGGGTCAGCCACGCCAGCGAGCGCGGCCACGCCATGGTGACCAAGCTGCTGGGCGCGCTCGGCGTGACCCCGGAAGGCGGCAACCAGCCGTCGGCCGATGCGCTGATCATCGTCACGCCGCTGGGCCTGGATGCCACCACCAGCGCGCTGCAGCAGGGCCTGGACCCGGCCCGCACCGTCGCCATCGACACGCTGCTGCCGTTCGAGGCCACCAAGCGCCGCACGCTGATGACCACGCCGGCGACCAGCGCCGCCGCACGCGATGCCGCGCACGGCCTGTTCGCCAGCGACGGCGTGCCGGTCACGCTGATCCGCGACTCCGCCGGCTTCGTTGCCCAGCGCGTGCTCTGCTGCATCATCAACATCGCCAGCGATATCGCGCAGCAGCGCATCGCCACGCCGTCGGATATCGATCTCGCCGTCAACCTGGGCCTTGGCTATCCGAAGGGTCCGCTGGCGCTCGGCGACGCGGTCGGCCCGCAGCTGGTGCTGGAGACGCTGCGCAACATGGAAGCCCTGACCGGCGACATGCGCTATCGCCCGAGCCCGTGGCTGTGGCGCCGTGCCGGGCTGGGCCTGTCGCTGCTGGCCGAAGAGCAGTAATCCCGCAACAGCACCGCACTCAACCAGATCGCCCCCATGCCCGCACAGCTGTTATCCGAACGCGTCGATTCGACGCTGGTGCTGACCATCTCGAACCCCGAGGCGCGCAATGCGCTGCATCCGGACATCTACGCGGCCTCGCAACAGGCGCTGGAACAGGCCGCGGCGGATGACACGCTGCGCGCGGTCATCATCACCGGCGCCGACGGCATCTTCTGCGCCGGCGGCAACCTGAACCGGCTGCTGGGCAACCGCAGCCAGCCGCCCGAGGTGCAGGCCGCCAGCATCGCGCTGCTGAACGGCTGGATCGAGTCGCTGCACGCCTTTCCCAAGCCGATCATCGCGGCGGTGGAAGGCGCGGCCGCGGGCGCGGGCTTTTCGGTGGTGCTGGCGTGCGATTTCGTGGTCGCGGCGAGTGATGCGAAGTTCGTGATGGCCTACGTCTCGGTGGGCCTGACGCCCGACGGCGGCGGCTCGTACGAAATCGCACGCGCGCTGCCGCGGCCGCTGGCGAGCGAGCTGATGATGGAAGGCAAGCCGGTCGACGCAGGCCGGCTGGCGCAGTTCGGGCTGGTCAACCGCGTCAGCGAGCCGGGCCAGGCGCTGGACGAGGCGCTACGCCTGGCAGCGGGCCTGGCGCGGCAGTCGCCGCACGCGGTCGGCCGCATCAAGGCGCTGATCAACCATGCCGCCACCGCGTCGCGCGCCGAGCACCTGCTGGCCGAGCGCGACAGCTTCGTGGCCGCGCTGCACCACCCCGACGGCGGCGAAGGCATCAGCGCCTTCCTGGAGAAGCGCAAGCCGCAATACCGCTGATCCGCGCGCGCAGATCAACCCCATGGCCAGCCCGCGCAGACGGGCATGCCGGCACAATGCAAGGAGACCACGCATGGAATTGCCGCCGTCGTCGCGTCGCCGCATCTACCTGATGCGACATGGTGCCGTGTCTTACTTCGACGATGCCGGCCGCCGCACCGCCCTGCCCGAGCTGGTGCCGTTGAACGAGACCGGCCGCATGCAGGCCACTGCCGCCGGCCGCGCCTTTGCCGCGGAACAGATTCGCTTCGACCGCGTCATCGTCAGCGGCCTGCCGCGCACGGTCGAGACCGCGCAACGCGTGCTGGCCGAGCTGCCGGAGATGGACGGCATCGTCCCTGAAGTCTGGCCGGAGCTGCAGGAAATCCGCGGCGGCGACCTGTCCGCCATTGCCGATGAAAACTTGCGCGACGCCTTCGTCGGCGCCTTCGAAGGCGAAGTGCCGGAACACAAGCGCTTTCTCAACGGCGAAACCATCGGCGCCTTCCTCGACCGCGTGCTGCCCGCGCTGGCGCGACTGCGCGGCGACCCCGGCTGGGATACCGTGCTGATGGTGCTGCATGGCGGCACCAACCGCGCCATCCTGTCGCAGGCCATCAGCTGCGGGCGGCGCGTGTTCTTCGGCTCGCTGCTGCAGACCGCCGGCTGCATCAATGTGCTCGACATGGGCGACGGCCCGCTCGACTGGGTGGTGCGCATGACCAACTATTCGCCGCCCACGCCCGTGCACAGCGGCTCGCGCCACACCACCATGGAGGTGCTGCTGCACCAGTATTTGCGCGGACGCCAGCCGCCCGGCTGAGGCTCCCCGCCCCCGATTCCCTCATCGAACAGAAAACCAACGGAGACAGCATGACCAGCAACGTATCGCAGTTCGAAGGCACGCGCCCGGTGGCCGACCAGCAGCGTTTCGACACCGCCGCGCTGGAAGCCTGGATGCGCCAGCACGTGGAGGGCTTTGCCGGCCCGCTGATCGTGGAGCAGTTCAAGGGCGGCCAGTCCAACCCGACCTTCAAGCTGGTCACGCCGGGTCAGACCTACGTGATGCGCGCCAAGCCCGGGCCCAAGAGCAAGCTGCTGCCGTCGGCGCACGCGATCGAACGCGAGTACCGCGTAATGGCCGCGCTGGCCGGCACCGATGTGCCGGTGGCACGCATGTACGCGTTGTGCGAAGACGAATCCGTGATCGGGCGCGCCTTCTACATCATGGAATTCGTCGCCGGCCGCGTGCTGTGGGACCAGTCGTTGCCGGGCATGGGCACGGCCGAGCGCAGCGCCATCTACGACGAGATGAACCGCGTCATCGCCGCGCTGCACTCGGTCGACTACAACGCCATCGGCCTGGGCGACTACGGCAAGCCCGGCAACTACTTCCAGCGCCAGATCGAGCGCTGGACCAAGCAGTACAAGCTGTCCGAGACCGAGTCGATCCCGGCGATGGACGCGCTGATGGACTGGCTGCCGCAGCATATCCCGCAGGAAGACGCCGACCTGACTTCGATCGTGCATGGCGACTACCGCCTCGACAACCTGATGTTCCATCCGACCGAGCCGCGCGTGCTGGCGGTGCTGGACTGGGAGCTGTCGACGCTGGGCCACCCGATGGCCGACTTCAGCTATCACTGCATGAGCTGGCATATCGCGCCGGGCCAGTTCCGCGGCATCGCCGGCCTCGACTTCGCCGCGCTCGGCATCCCCGACGAAGCCAGCTACCGCCGCCTGTACGAGCAGCGCACCGGCCGCCCCATCACCGGCGACTGGAACTTCTACCTGGCCTTCAGCATGTTCCGCATCGCCGGCATCCTGCAGGGCATCATGAAGCGCGTGGTCGACGGCACCGCCTCGTCGGCGCAGGCCACCGACGCCGGCAAGCGCGCGCGGCCGATGGCCGAGATGGGGTGGGAGTATGCGAAGAAGGCGAAGGGCTGAGGCTAAAGGCTAGAGCCTAACGGCTTGCCGACGGTTTGCTCCCCTCGCCCGCTTGCGGGAGAGGGGCCGGGGGAGAGGGCAGGCCGTGGCATACCGCAGCGCCTGACTTCGTCGATACGCCGACCCTCTCCCGCAAGCGGGAGAGGGAGTACGCAATCGGTATTTTCAAGACCGTGCAGCGCATAGCACGCCGCCAGTATCAATCCCCCAGCGCCACCCCTTCCCGCCGCGGATCCGCCCCGCCGGCCCACACCGTCTTCCCATCCGGCCCCTGGCGGCGCACGATGGCCTGCGTGCCGCTGGTCATCTCGATCGCCGTTACCTGGTGGCCGCGTGCCTGCAGAGCCTGCACCAGCCCCGGCGAGACCAGGCCCTGCTCGACTTCGGTCGGGCCGTTGCGGCTGCCGAAGTTGCCCATGCCGATCGCCGCCTGCGGGTCCAGGTTCCAGTCGAGCATGCCGACCAGCGCCTTGGATACGTACTCGATGATCTGCGACCCGCCCGGTGACCCGACCGTTGCCACCAGCTGCCCGCTCTGGCGGTCGAACACCAGCGTCGGCGCCATCGACGAACGCGGGCGCTTGCCCGGCTGCACGCGGTTGGCCACCGGCTTGCCGTTTTCGCTGGGCACGAAGGAGAAGTCGGTGAGCTGGTTGTTGAGCATGAAGCCGCGCACCATCAGATGCGAGCCGAAGTACGACTCGATCGTGGTGGTCATCGAGATGGCGCCGCCGCGGTCGTCGACCGCGACGATCTGCGAGGTGGAAACGCGCGGCGGCGAGCGGTCCGGCGCGTAGGCCAGCGAAGCGCCCGGCGGCGTGCCCGGCTGGGCCTTGCCCATGCTCTGCTCGCCGATCAGTTCGGCGCGCCCGGCGAGGTAGGACGGGTTGACCATGCCGCTGACGTCGACCGGCACGAAATCCGCATCGGCGACGTACAGGCCCCGGTCGGCATAGGCCAGGCGGTCGGCCTCGGCAATCGCATGGACGGCATCGGGATGGGCTTCGAGCTGCGCCGGCGTGCTCACCGCCTGCGGCTTGAGCGCCGCGAGCGCGTACTTGGGGTTTTTGGTTTCCAGCGCCTGCAGCGTGCCGAGGATCTGCGCGATGGCGATGCCGCCCGACGACGGCGGCGGCATGCCGCAGATCTTATAGCGCTTGTAGTCGGTGCACACCGGCACGCGCTGCTTGGCGCGGTAGCTGCCCAGGTCGGCCAGCGACAGCGAGCCGGCATTGCTGCCGCCGTTGACCTTGGCCACGATATCGCGCGCGATCGGGCCGCCGTAAAGCACGCCGGCGCCGCGCCGGGCGATGTCGCGCAGCGTCTGCGCCAGCTTCGGGTTCTTCAGCACCGTGCCGGCCGGCTTGGGCTTGCCCTGGTCATCGAGGAAGTAGGCGGCCATCTCGGGCGAAGCGGCCAGGAACTTGTCGGCCGCGACCTGCGTGTAGAGCCGCTGCGAGATCGGGAAGCCCTTCTCCGCCAGCTCGATGGCGGGCTGGAACAGCCGGGCCCACGGCAGGCGGCCGTGCTTGCGGTGGACCATCTCCAGCGCGCGCATCACGCCCGGGGTGCCGACCGAGCGCCCGCCGATCTGGGCCTCGCTGAACGGCATCGGCTTGCCGTCCGCGCGCATGAACAGGTTCTCGGTGGCGCCGGCGGGCGCCGTCTCGCGGCCGTCGAAGGCCTGCACGTTCTTGCCGTCCCAGTACATGATGAAGGCGCCGCCGCCGATGCCGGTGGCCTGCGGCTCGACCAGCGTCAGCACCGCCTGCATGGCGATGGCGGCATCGATGGCCGAGCCGCCCTGGCGCAGCATGGCGCGTCCGGCCTCGGTGGCGAGCGGATTTGCCGCCGCTGCCATATGGCGCTGCGCGTAGACGGTAGCCATGCCGGGGCGGTAGCCCGACGCCACCTCAGGGGCCGGCGGCATCGCCGCGGGCGGCGTCGCTGCTGCCGGCGCAGCGGAGGCGTCCGGGGAGGCGGTGCTTCCCCCCGGGGTACCGCAAGCACCGAGCAGCGCCGACAGGGCCAGCGCCAGCGCGCCGCGCCACGCCATCGAAGTGAGGTCAGGGATAGCCATGCGATATCTCCGGAGGGAACGATCGAACGATTGTAGTGGCGATCGGTTCATTCCGGGAACGGGCAAGCCTGGCGTGCCGCAGCGGCGCCGCAATGAGCGCGCCTCGGCGGGTGGTCAGCGCGCTGTGGTCAGCGCGTCGTAAACGACCAGCTCAGGTCCACCGGCTGCGCGCCGAGCCGGCCCGCGACCCGCACGGTATAGCGCTGCTGGCTGGCCAGCGGCGCCACCGGCGTGCACACCGCCAGGCCGCGCGCGGCGCTGCTCAGGCCCGAGGAACGGCTGTCGACCTTGATGCAGTCGACGTTGGCACCTTGCGCATCGGTGATGACGAAGTTGTCGGCATCGAACTGCAGCGAGGTATTGATCGCCTGCAGCGACACCGGGTAGCCCATGGTGCGGTTTTCATAGCCCGGCGCTGGATTGGGGCTCTCGGTGTTGACCCAGTTCACCGGCACGTCGCTCTGGCCGTCGAACGGATAGGCCACCATCTGGTTGTCGCTGCCGCCCTTGACCCGGTCGGCGAGGTCGACGGTCTGGTAGTAGCTGGCCGAGGTGCCGCTGCCGTTGGCGCCCACGCGCTCGGCAAAGCCGCTGCCGGCCGAGCCATAGCTGCCCAGCAGCGCGGCGCGGTGGAACGGCGCATCGACCAGGTCCGACACCAGTGCGTCCTTGGGCGACATCGACAGCTGCGCATTGGCCACCGAAGTCCAGCGGTTGGCGCCGGCCACCACTTCCGCAGTGGCGTTGGTCGGATACGCGGCCTGGATGCGCTCGTAGGCGGTGGCGCCGGTGTAGCCTGGATTGCCGCTGTCTTCGTCGTGCGTCAGCGTGGCGTTGGCCAGCATGTAGTCGGCATGCGCCTGCGCGGCGGCATTGAGCGGGTCGCGCGCCGCCAGCGGCGGCAGGCCCACCTGCTCGCGGCGATAGTTGGCGTAGCACAGGCCTGCGGTGCGCGGCTCTTCCAGCACGCGGTAGTTGCCGACCGCGCTGCCGCGCGCCGGCAGCAGCGCGATGCCGCTGCCTGGCGCGGCGGCGGGTGCGGGTGCGGGACCGCTGACGGTGTAGCAGGCTGCGGCCGTGGCAGTGGTGGCGGAGCCGGTCGGGGACGTTGGGGAGGACGGGGACGTGGTTGCGCCCTGGCCGCCGGAAGGTGCGCTGGCCTGCGCACTGGCCGGGGCCGAGCCGCCAGGCGCGGCACTGGCCGTCGTGCCACCGTCGCCGCCATCGCCGCCGCAGGCGGCCAGCGCCAGCGCAGCGGCGGTACATAGCGAGGTCAGCGCAATCGTGGAGTGCCGCGCGCGGCGCGGCGGCATGGAAGGGCAATCGGCAGGCAAGCGTTTCCCAATCATCGGTCTGAGTCGTCGTGGTGGAGTTCGGCGAATTGGTCTGCCGGGGGAGCCGCGAGCGCGGACAGCCGGCGCGATGACCATCGCGGGCGCCGTGCAGCACGGGCTCGCGGTGGCTCTGCCGGGGCAGAAAGATCGGACGATGGTATGGGCCGGAACCGCGAGGGTCTAGCGCGTGAACAAATGCTTACGTGTGACCCGCGCGCGCCGCACCTGAACGTACTGGCCGCGGCAGTGTGCGGCCAGCGGCGTCAGCCCGCGGCCGCCACGTCGGCCATGCCGCTGCCGAGCGAGGCCATCACCGCCATCAGCTGCTCGCGCAGCCAGCGGTTGGCGCCGTCGTTCTCGCCGCCCGCGTGCCAGTACAGGTGCAGCTCCAGCGACGGCACCTTGAACGGCAGCGACAGCAGCCGGTTGGCATAGGGCTCGTTGGCGATGCGCGCGTAGCGCAGCGGCAGCGTGGCGAGCAGGTCGGTGCAGCTGACCACGCGGCACGCCGCGGCGTAGTGCTGGCAGCGCAGCCGCACGCGCCGCGTCAGGCCCATGCGGTGCAGGGCCTGGTCCTCGAGGCCGGCGCCGCGGCGGCGCGACGACACATGGACGTGCTCGGCCGCGAGGTAGCGCTCCAGCGTCAGCTCCTTCTTCACCAGCGGATGGTCGCGCCGCGCCAGCACCACCATCGGGTCGGCCATGAACGGCGCATGGTGGATCGCCGGCGAGACCGGCAGCAGGATATCGAGCGCGGCGTCGAGCGTGCCGGCCAGCAGTTCCGATTCCATCTCGCGCCGGTCGAAACGGATCGCGGCGATCTCGACCTGCGGTGCCATCGCCGTGACGCGGCTCATCAGCGGCGGCAGCAAGGTCGACTCGAGCGCGTCGCGCATGCCGATGGTGAAGCGGCGCACGGTGTTGGTGGGATCGAAGTGCGGCGTGTCCTGCAGCGTGCGCGCGAACGACTGCAGCGCGCTGCGCACCTCGGCCGCCAGCGAACGGGCCAGCGGCGTGGGTGCCATGCCTTGCCCGCGCCGCTCGAACAGCGGATCGTCGAACAGCGTGCGCAGCCGTCCCAGCGCATGGCTGACCGCCGGCTGCGTCAGGTTGAGCTGGCGCGCGGCCGCGGTGATGCTGCCTTCGCTGTAGATGGCGTCGAACACGACGAACAGGTTGAGGTCGATGCGGGAGAGCTGCATGCTGGGGATTCTGGCACGGAATGCAGGAAATTGATACTGGCAAATCCAGAAAATTCATTTTTCTAATTACTTGGTTTCAGATAGAGTGCATTGCATCGGCAAAGGTTATTGCCCGAGGACCCAGCCAACCGGCGCCCGCGGCAGCCGGCGCCCACCGATCCCGTAGCGAGGAGACCACATGGATTTCGAGTACAGCCCGAAGGTCAAGGAGATGCAGGCCAAGCTGCTGGCCTTCTTCGACCAGCACATCTATCCGAACGAACAGCGCTTCGCCGAAGAGATCGACGCCAACCGCCGCGCCGGCAACGCCTGGATCCCGACCAGGGTGATCGAGGAACTGAAGCCGCTGGCGCGCGCAGCCGGCCTGTGGAACCTGTTCCTGCCTCGCTCGCCGCGCGCGCCGCAAGGCCTGTCGAACCTGGAATACGCCACGCTGTGCGAGATCATGGGCCGGGTGCCCTGGTCGGCCGAGGTCTTCAACTGCGCTGCCCCGGACACCGGCAACATGGAGACGCTGGAGCGCTACGCGTCGGAAGAGCTGAAGGACAAGTGGCTGGAGCCGCTGCTGGCCGGCGAGATCCGCTCGGCCTTCCTGATGACCGAGCCCGCGGTGGCGTCGTCGGACGCGACCAATATCGAATGCCGCATCGAGCGCGATGGCGACCACTACGTGATCGACGGCACCAAGTGGTGGTCGTCGGGCGCCGGCGACCCGCGCTGCAAGGTCTATATCGTGATGGGCAAGACCGATCCCGAGGCCGGCCGCCATGAGCAGCAGTCGATGGTGGTGGTGCCGGCCGATACCCCGGGCATCACCATCAAGCGCTTCCTGCCGGTGTTCGGCTACGACGACGCACCGCACGGCCATATGGAGATCGAGCTGAAGAACGTGCGCGTGCCGGTCACGAACATCCTGCTGGGCGAAGGCCGCGGCTTCGAGATCGCGCAGGGCCGCCTCGGCCCGGGCCGCATCCACCACTGCATGCGCAGCATCGGCGTGGCCGAGCGCGCGCTGGAACTGCTGTGCAAGCGCGCGCTGTCGCGGGTGGCGTTCGGCAAGCCGGTGTCGGCGCAGGGCGTGACCCAGGAGCGCATCGCCGAAGCCCGTTGCGAGATCGAGATGGCGCGCCTGCTGACGCTCAAGGCCGCGTACATGATGGACACGGTCGGCAACAAGGTGGCCAAGGCCGAGATCGCCATGATCAAGGTGGTGGCCCCCAACGTGGCGCTGAAGGTGATCGACTGGGCGATCCAGGTCCACGGCGCCGCCGGCGTTTCCAGCGACTTCCCGCTGGCCAGCTGGTGGGCGCACCAGCGCACGCTGCGCCTGGCCGACGGTCCGGACGAGGTGCACCGCAACGCCATCGCCAAGCTGGAGCTGGCCAAGCACATGAACGTCAATCCGGACAGCATCAAGATGCCGGTGGCGCGCGGCTTCTGAGCGCCCTGAAGCACCGGAAAGCGCCGGCGGGGCCCGCCCCTGCCGGCATTGTGGAAAACGCGCAGCCTGCCTGCGCGTTTTTTTCTTCTGTGCTTAAATCGCGCGGTTCGCCACGTCGGTGGTTGACGTGGCCGTTCCCATGAATGCAGCCAGGAGATCCCTGCAATGATCGACGTCTACAGCTGGGCCACGCCCAATGGCCACAAAGTCCACATCATGCTGGAGGAGTGCGGACTGGAATACCAGGTCCATCCGATCAACATCGGCGCCGGCGACCAGTTCGCCGAAGACTTCCTGAAGATCAGTCCCAACAACAAGATTCCCGCCATCGTCGACCCGGACGGCCCCGACGGCAAGCCGATCTCGCTGTTCGAATCGGGCGCGATCCTGCTTTACCTGGCCGGCAAGACCGGCAACTTCCTGCCCGAGGACGTGCGCGGCAAGTATGAGACGCTGCAGTGGCTGATGTTCCAGATGGGCGGCGTCGGCCCGATGCTGGGCCAGGCGCACCACTTCCGCATCTATGCGCCCGAGCAGATCGAATACGCGGTCAACCGCTACACCAATGAAGCGAAACGCCTGTACGGCGTGATCGACACGCAGCTGTCGAAGCACGAATGGCTGGCCGGCGACCAGTACACCATCGCCGACATCGCCACCTTCCCGTGGCTGCGCAGCTGGCAGAACCAGGGCGTGGATCTGGACGATTACCCGCACCTGAAGCGCTGGTTCAACCAGATCGCCGAGCGTCCCGCGGTCAAGCGCGGCGTAGAGGTGCTGGCCAGCGCGCGCAAGGCGCTGCAGGACGACAAGGCGCGCGAAGTTCTGTTCGGCGCCACGCAGTACAAGCGCCACTGAAAGGCCGCGCAGCGGCCACGGCGGCCACGGCGGCCGCCGTGGCCATCAGGCCAGCGCCAGCGTAGCGCGCGCCACGGCGTGGCCATCCACACGCCGCCCGCCACAGGCGGACACGCCATCATGCGGGGCATCGCCCGCGCCGAAGCAGCACAGCAGGCCGGTGCCCGGCACCAGCACGTCGAGCCGGCATGACTCGTGCGCGTCCGGCGCGTAGAGCGCGCCGGGCTGCAGGAAGGCCATGTCCCCGCCGCTGCGCGCCAGCGCGCCATGCCAGTGCAGCGCCAGCGCGCCCCGGTAACACAGCGCCCAGCGCAGCCCGCGCGCCTGCAGGTGCCGGCCCCAGTCATCCACCGAGCCATCCAGCTGGACAAACTCCGGGCGCATACCCTGCTGCGCCTGCCAGTCATCCGCAGCCAACGTATCCGCCAGCGCATGCGGCGCGGCCACGTCATCGGCATCGCCCCCGGCACCGACGGGCGCAATGGCGCCCAGCCCGCACTGCCACGCGCCGGCGGGCATGGCCACGGGAAGCGAGGCCTCGGCCGGGCCTTGCGGCACCGCGCGCACCAGGATGGTGTCGGCCACCGCCTGGACCTGCATCGGCACGCGGGGCGCGGGCGCGAACAGTTCGCCCCCGCCCACCAGCAAGCTGCCGCGGCCGGGCGAAGACAGCCGCAGGCCACCACGCAGGCACCCCCACCATTCATGGCAATCCGCTGAAAATTCGGGTTGGCGCTCGCCGGCGCAGAGGAAGACGTAGTCGCAGGTGCAGCCCAGCCCGGCAGTGGCGGCAAGCAGGCGTGGCTGGAATCCGGGAAGGAAATCCGACGGCGCGTGGCGGTCGGCATCGATGGCGCGCATGCGCGCCTCGAACAGCGTGAAGATCTGCATGGCAATCCCCCTGCAGGGCGACAGGCGCGCTGCGCCCGTCCGCGCAGCCGGTGCACGCGTGGCAGCGTGAGGCCCGGTCTTGCGCAATAACCCGTCTGGCGCGGCGCTGCGATGCAGGCCGCCCGGTTGATGCCATCGTGCCGCGCCATTGCCTGGCGCGCCCCTCAATTTGCGGATCGGACACCGATAGTGAGGATGAGGATAAGTTGTCGTGGGCTCAAGGTCAAACCCTTAGCCTCAGACCACTCCGAACTTTTGTTGAACCCATGACCTCTCGAAATCTCAGACTTTTTGGATTGCATCTTGCCTGGCTACGCAAGCAGCGAGGCTGGTCCCAGGAGACGCTTTCGCTCGAAAGCGGGCTGTCGCGCTCGTACCTGAGCGGCATCGAAAGCGGCAAGCGCAACCTGGCGCTGGCCAACATCTGCCGGCTCGCCGAGACCCTCGCCGTGCCCACCGCCGAGATGCTCGACTTCAGCCGCCACGACGCCAGCCAGCTGCAGGTAGAGCAAGCACGCGCGCCGTTCGGCAACCGCCAGCGCGCGGCAATCGAGGCCACCATGCACCACATGGCCGAACTAACCGAGCCCGAGCTGAACCTGGTCGCCGCGGTGGCGCGGGCGCTGGCGGGCAAGGGCAGCTTCCGCCCGGCGCTCGGGCACGGCAGCTCCGGCACCAGGCCGGCATCCGATGCCGACGCGACCCCGGAAGGCTAGAGCCCCAGCATGCCCTGCCGTTCGATGAAGCGGATCACCTGGTCCAGGCCCTGCCCGGACTTGACGCTGCCCATCACGAACGGCCGGCTGCCACGCATCTTGCGCGCATCGCTTTCCATCACCGGCAGCGATGCGCCCACATACGGCGCCAGGTCGGTCTTGTTGATCACCAGCAGGTCGGACTTGGTGATGCCCGGCCCGCCCTTCCTAGGAATCTTCTCGCCCCCGGCGACGTCGATCACGTAGATCGTAAGATCAGAAAGTTCTGGGCTGAAGGTCGCGGCCAGGTTGTCGCCGCCGGACTCGATGAAGACCACGTCGGCATCCGGGAAGCGCGCCAGCATGCGATCGACCGCTTCCAGATTGATCGATGCATCCTCGCGGATCGCGGTGTGCGGGCAGCCGCCGGTTTCCACGCCCAGGATGCGCTCGGCCGGCAGCGCGCCGGAGATGGTCAGCAGGCGCTGGTCTTCCTTGGTGTAGATGTCGTTGGTGATCGCGACCAGGTCATAGCGGTCGCGCATCGCCTTGCACAGCATTTCCAGCAACGTGGTCTTGCCGGAGCCGACCGGGCCGCCGACGCCGACGCGCAGCGGAGGGTTCTTCTTGGTACGGGCGTAGGTCATGGTGCGGTATCGGTTCAGGATCGGAACAGCCGGGAGTACTGCGTTTCATGGCGTGCGCACAGCAGTCCCAGCATCGGGGAAAACGTCGACAGTTGCGGCGGCGTGGCTTCGGCGCGGCGGGCGGCTTCGTCGACGGCATCGAGCACGGCGCCATGCAGCCGGCGCAGCATGTGCTGCCCCGCCACCTGGCCCAGCGGCACCGCCTTGATCGCCGCCGCCACCTGGTTCTCGGCCCAGTTGAAGCAGTAGGCCGCCAGGCCATCGCGCGCACCGATCTGCAGCGCCACGCAGGCGGCGGTGAACGCGGTCGGCAGGCATACCGGCGACAGCGTGGCCAGCGTGTCGCGCAACGTCGGCGTGCCCCACTCCATCTGCGCGATCAGGCGGGCCAGCGACCAGCCCATCTGCTCGGTCTCCAGCCGCAGTTCGGAGGTCTCGCGGGTGGCGTGGAACCAGTCGTTCCAGGTCCGCACGCGCGCGGCGTCGCCCGCCTGCCAGTGGCGATGCAGCAGCAGCCACAACGGCGCCTCGCATTGCGCCTGCACATGCCGCAGGTTGTCGTGAATCCAGCGCTCGGCGGTCGGGGCGTCACGCACGCTGCCGCATTCGATGGCGGCCTCCAGGCCTTGCGAATAGCTGAAGCCGCCGATGGGCAGCGACGGTGAGGCGAGGTGGAGCAGGGAGATGAGTTGGTGGAGGTGGGTCATCACACGACGCCTCGCTTCGCGATGGTTCGCTCCCCTCGCCCGCTTGCGGGAGAGGGGTCGGGGGAGAGGGCCGGAGCATCCACGAGCCCCAACTCCAACAACACGTGGCGTACTTTTTCCAGTACTGCCACCGTATTTCCCAATACATCATGGTTCCAAAACCGCAACACACGATATCCCTCGCGATGGAACCAGACATCTCGTGTCGCATCGGCCTCAGAGCCATGCTGGCCGCCATCCACTTCGATGACCAATTTGAATGCGATGCAGACGAAGTCCGCTACATAAGGGCCGCACTGCTGTTGACGCTTGAACTTCAACCCCAGAAAGCGGTGGGCACGGAAGTGGTACCAAAGACGTTGCTCAGCCTTGGTCTGGTTGGAGCGGAGCATGCGGACGAATGTCGGTGCTGGCAGGCGCTGGCCCTCTCCCCCATCCCCTCTCCCGCAAGCGGGAGAGGGGAGCGCGGTGTCGGTATTGGTAAGGCTCTTAGCCAGATTCACAATCGCGCCTTCATGTCTTTAGCATTAGCGGGAATCAATGCTTATGCACGCAGTTTGCATCGTCAACATGATCCGCGTCGCCATGATCATGCCCATGATGCTCCCGAAACACCGCCTGCGCCGCCGCATAATCCTCCGCGAACGTCGCGTCGTGCCCATGCTTGTGCCCGCCGCCATAAGCCCCCGCCTCCGGCTCGAACGGCAGTTCGGCGCGTTCCGCCTGCACGCCCAGCCGCCGCAGCATGTCGGCCAGCACCGCGTCATATTCGAGCCGCAGGTAGTCGCGCCCGATCTCCACCGGCGTGTGGCGGTTGCCGAGGTGGTAGGCCGCGCGCATCAGCGCGTGCGGGTCTTGCGCGCGCACTTCCAGCACGGACTCGGCGGCGGCCTGGACCTCGATGAAACTGCCGTCTTCGGCCACCAGCAGGTCGCCGCCTCGCAGCACGGTGCCGCGCGGCAGGAACAGCGCGGCGTCCGTGCCGTTGTCGAGCACGGCGCGCAGGCGGCTCTTGCTGCGGTCGGCGAACGGCAGCACCAGCTTGGGTGCGCGGCGCACCAGCACGCTGGCGATGTTGTGCGGGACGCTCAGGTGTTTATCGATCTTCAGCATGGCAATTGCGCACTCATCAAAACAGGAAATAGCGCTGCGCCATCGGCAGCTCGGTGGCGGGCTCGCAGGTCAGCAGCTGGCCGTCGGCAACCACCTGATAGGTTTCGGGATCGACCGTGACATGCGGCTGCCAGTCGTTGTGGACCATGTCGCGCTAGCTGACGGTGCGGGTGCCGCGCACTGCCGACAGTGTTTTATCCAGCCCGTAGCGTTCGCCGATGCCGGCCGCCAGCGCCGCCTGCGAGACGAAGGTCAGCGACGAACGATGCAGCGCGCCGCCGGCCGCGGCAAACATGGGCCGGTAGTGCACCGGCTGCGGCGTCGGGATCGAGGCATTGGGATCGCCCATCGCGGCCGCGGCGATCATGCCGCCCTTGAGGATCAGGCTGGGCTTGACGCCGAAGAACGCGGGCCGCCACAGCACCAGGTCGGCCCACTTGCCGACCTCGACCGAACCCACCTCATGCGCAATGCCATGGGTCAGCGCCGGGTTGATGGTGTACTTGGCAACATAGCGCCGGACGCGGAAGTTGTCGTGCCCGCCGCGCGCATCGTGCGGATCGCCCGGCAGCTTGCCGCGCTGCGCCGCCATCTTGTGCGCGGTCTGCCAGGTCCGGATGATGACTTCGCCGACGCGCCCCATCGCCTGCGAATCGCTCGAGATCATCGAGAACGCGCCGAGGTCATGCAGGATGTCCTCGGCGGCGATGGTCTCGCGGCGGATGCGGCTTTCGGCGAAGGCGATGTCCTCGGCGATCGACGGGTCCAGGTGGTGGCACACCATCAGCATGTCGAGATGCTCGTCCAGCGTGTTGACGGTGTACGGGCGCGTCGGGTTGGTCGACGACGGCAGCACGTTGGCCTCGCCGCACACCTTGATGATGTCCGGCGCATGGCCGCCGCCGGCGCCCTCGGTGTGATAGGTATGGATGGTGCGGCCCTTGAACGCGGCGATGGTGGCCTCGACGAAGCCGGCCTCGTTGAGCGTATCGGTGTGGATCGCCACCTGGGTGTCGGTCGCGTCCGCCACCGACAGGCAGGTATCGATCGCCGCCGGCGTGGTGCCCCAGTCTTCATGCAGCTTCAGGCCGATGGCGCCGGCTTGCACCTGCTCCAGGATCGGCCCCGGCTGGCTGGCGTTACCCTTGCCCAGCAGGCCGATATTCATCGGGTAGGCGTCGGCCGCCTGCAGCATGCGCTCCATGTACCACGGCCCCGGCGTCACGGTGGTGGCGAAGGTGCCGGTGGCGGGCCCGGTGCCGCCGCCGATCATGGTGGTGACGCCGCTCATCAGCGCCTCGTCGATCTGCTGCGGACAGATGAAATGGATATGGCTGTCGATGCCGCCGGCGGTGACGATCATGCCCTCGGCCGCGATCACCTCGGTGCCGGGGCCGACCACGATGGTGACGCCGGGCTGGATGTCGGGATTGCCGGCCTTGCCGATCGCCGCGATGCGCCCGTGCTTGAGCCCGATATCGGCCTTGACGATGCCCCAGTGGTCGACGATCAGCGCATTGGTGATCACGGTGTCGACGCAGTCCTGGGCCATGCGCTGGCTCTGCCCCATGCCGTCGCGGATCACCTTGCCGCCGCCGAACTT